>WOYR01000078.1:2452-9018 GCA_011620705.1 Microbacteriaceae bacterium
GATCGCCCTCTGCGGAAAGATCTGGGTGCCCGGCCGCGACCCCGACAAGTTCCCCGTCTGCCCCGACTGCAAGAAGATCTACGACCGCATGAAGTAGGTGCCGACCCACTTTCGATAGGTGTCGGCCCACTTTCGAGGCATTGCAGCACTTTTGCGCGTTCGGCCCCTCGAAACTGCTGCGGGGGGGCGAAAGCGGCGCGGCGGGAGAGCGGAAGCGGCGCGGCGGGAGAGCGGAAGCGGCGCGGCGGGGGGGCGGAAGCGGCGCGGCGGGAGAGCGGAAGCGGCGGTGCGGCGTGGCGCGGCGCCCGCGCTACAGGTAGCGGGTCGGGATCGCGGGCTCGCCCCGTGACAGGGAGAGCGCCTGCACCGGCAGCTCCGCCATGACGGCGGCGTGGTGGGCGCGCGCCGCGGCGATGCCTGCCGCGCCCAGGCGCTCCTCGACGATCTCGCCGTCGCGCACCAGGTCGACCAGCAGCGGGCGCCCGGCCCCGGCGCCGATGGGCGGGTCCTCGACATAGATGTCCTCGGCGGCCGCGACCCCTTCGCGCAGGGCGCGCACCGGCTGCTTGCGTCCGCCGACGGTGGCTTTGCCTTCCGACTTCTTGCCGACGGGCAGCCACCCACCGGCCGAGTCGAGGTGGGCGACGAGTTTGTAGATCATGCCGGCGGCGGGGGATCCGGATCCGGTGACCAGCGAAGTCCCGACGCCGTAGGAGTCGACGGGAGCCGAACGCAGCGCCGCGATCGCGAACTCGTCGAGATCGTTGGTGACCGTGATGCGCGTGTGCGCAGCGCCGAGCTCGTCGAGCTGGGCGCGCACCTCGCGCGCCACCACACCCAGGTCGCCGGAGTCGATCCGCACAGCGCCGAGTCCGCGGCCGGCGACCTTCACGGCGGTGGCGACGCCCTGCGCGATGTCGTAGGTGTCCACCAAGAGCGTTGTACCGACGCCCATCGCCTCGACCTGCGCGCGGAAGGCCGCCTCCTCGCTGTCGAAGAGCAGCGTGAAGGCGTGCGCGGCGGTCCCCATCGTCGGGATGCCCCACTCGCGCCCGGCCTCCAGGTTGCTGGTCGAACTGAAGCCGGCGATGTACGCGGCTCTGGCGGCCGCGACCGCGGACCGCTCCCCGGTGCGTCGCGAGCCCATCTCCGCAATCGGGCGGCCCCCTGCCGCAGAGACCATGCGCGCCGCCGCAGAGGCGACAGCGGAGTCGTAGTTGAGTACGCTCAGCGCGAGGGTCTCGAGGATGACCGCCTCGGCGAAGGACGCCTCCACCACCAGGATCGGGGAGTTCGGGAAGTACAACTCGCCCTCGGCATAACCCCGGATGCTCCCCGAGAAGCGGTACGCCTCCAGCCAGTCAAGCGTGGAGGAGCTGACCACCTTCTCGCGCTTCAGGAACGCGAGCTCCTTCTGACCGAAGCGGAAGTCGCGCAGCAGTTCGAGCAGGCGGCCGGTGCCGGCGACGACGCCGTAGCGGCGGCCGGTCGGCAGGCGCCGGGCGAACAGCTCGAACACGCTCGGTCGGAGCGCGTGCCCCTCGGCCAGTGCCGCATCGATCATGGTCAGTTCGTAGCGGTCGGTGAGCAGCGCGCTCGTCATGGTGTCGAGCCTAGGCGGTCACCCGCCCCGGTATCGTGGTCATCCGTGAGCACTGCGCTGTCGAATCCCGGCGTGTCGACCGACGCCCCGATCGGCGTCTTCGACAGCGGAGTCGGCGGTCTCACGGTCGCCCGGGCGATTCTCGACCAGCTGCCGCGCGAATCCATCCTCTACGTGGGTGACACGAAGCACTCGCCGTACGGCCCGAAGCCGATCGCCGAGGTGCGTGCCTACGCGCTCGAGGTGCTCGACGATCTGGTGGCGCAGGGCGTGAAGGCCCTGGTGATCGCGTGCAACACCGCCAGCGCTGCGATGCTCCGGGATGCCCGGGAGCGGTACGAGGCGGCGAGCGGCATCCCGGTGGTGGAGGTGATCCAGCCGGCGGTCCGCGCGGCGGTCCGCGCCACCCGGAACGGGAGGGTCGGCGTGATCGGCACGGTCGGCACGATCCAGTCGCGAGCCTACGACGACGCCTTCGCCGCGGCATCCGGCCTCGAACTGTTCAGCAGGGCCTGCCCCCGTTTCGTCGAGTTCGTGGAGGAGGGGATCACCAGTGGCCCCGAGCTGTTCGCCGTCGCCGAGGAGTACCTCGCCCCGCTGCGCGACGCCGGCATCGACACCCTGGTGCTGGGCTGCACGCACTACCCGCTCATGTCGGCCGCGATCCAGTACGTGATGGGGGAGGACGTGCGGCTCGTGTCGAGCGCCGACGAGACCGCCGCCGACCTCTACCGGGTGCTCGTGGGCAACGACCTCGAGCGCACCGAGGTTCGCGGAGCGGCCCAGGAGCCCCCGACGCACGTGTTCGAGAGCACCGGCGACGATGCGGCCGCCTTCAAGCGGCTCGCCTCCCGGTTCCTCGGGCCAGAGGTGAGCCGGGTCGAGACCTTCGAGACGGGGGCGATCACGCTCCCGCGATCCTGAGTCCTGCAGTACCCGCCCGACACAACCCGCATCCCAGAACCCGCACCCCGGAGGGAATCATGACCCGCATCGACGGCCGTGACAACGACCAGCTCCGCCCCGTGATCATCGAGCGCGGGTGGAGCAAGCAGGCGGAGGGCAGCGCGTTGATCAGCTGCGGGGATACCCGTGTGCTGTGCACGGCGAGTTTCACGAACGGCGTTCCGCGCTGGCTGACCGGCAAGGGCAGGGGCTGGGTCACCTCCGAGTACTCGATGCTGCCGCGCAGCACCAACGACCGGATGGACCGGGAGTCGGTCAAGGGCCGCATAGGCGGACGCACCCACGAGATCTCGCGGCTGATCGGCAGGAGCCTGCGCGCCATCGTGGACACCAAGGCACTCGGTGAGAACACTCTGGTGATCGACTGCGACGTGCTGCAAGCGGATGGCGGCACCCGCACCGCGTCGATCACCGGGGCATATGTGGCGATGGTCGACGCGATCGAGTGGGGCCGCGGCAAGGGCTTCATCGGCAGGAACGCGAAGCCGCTCATCGACTCGGTGTCGGCGGTCAGCGTCGGCATCGTCGACGGCACCCCCATGCTGGATCTGGCATACACCGAGGACTCGCGCGCCGAGACCGACATGAACGTGGTCGTCACCGGCCGCGGCCTGTTCGTCGAGGTGCAGGGCACCGCAGAAGGCGCGCCATTCGACCGCGCGGAGCTGAACACCCTGCTCGACCTGGCGCTCGGCGGCACGACGACGCTGACCGCGCTGCAGGCCTCGGCGCTCGAGCCGTACGTGGGCGGGGCCGCCACGCTGAACGTGTGACCGTCTTCGTGCTCGCCACGCACAACGCCCACAAGCTCGAGGAGCTGCGGCGCATCCTGGGCGACCGGCTCGGGCCCCATCAGCTGGTCGGCTATGACGGTCCCGATGCGGTCGAGGATGCCGACAGCTTCGAGGGCAACGCCCTGATCAAGGCGCGGGCTGCGGCGATCTTCACCGGCCTGCCCGCGATCGCCGACGACTCCGGCATCTGCGTCGACGCGCTCGACGGGCAGCCGGGCATCCACTCCGCACGGTACGCCGGAACGGGCGACGATGGCGACAACCTGCGATTGCTGCTGAGGAACATGGAGGGCCGGAAGGATCGCGCGGCCCGCTTCGTCTGCGCTGCTGCCCTGGTGGATGTCGCGGCTCTCGACAGCGGAACCCCGTTCGAGCACACCGAGCGCGGGGTCTGGCCGGGGTCCCTGCTCGAAACCCCCGCCGGATCGGGCGGTTTCGGCTACGACCCGATCTTCCGGCCAGAGGGTCTCGACGTCAGCGCCGCCGAACTGACCCCGGCGCAGAAGGATGCCGACAGCCACCGCGGTCGCGCGTTCGGGCTGCTCGTGGCGGTGCTGCGCGCCCGATACGGCTGAGCTCCGCCCCGGATTCACGCTCGCGCGGGTCGTACCCTCGTAGGCATGGCCCACGATCACGCGGAGCAGGCGCACGGCAACCGCCGCCGCCTCATCGCCGCGCTCGCGATCGTGGTCGTCGTTCTCCTGATCGAGCTGCTCGGCGCATGGCTCTCGGGCTCGCTGGCCCTGCTGGCGGATGCCGGCCACATGGCGGGCGACACCATCGGCCTGATCGTGGCGCTGATCGCCGGCGCGATCGCCGCACGGCCCGCCACCGACCGGCACACCTTCGGATTCCGCCGCGTCGAAGTGCTGGGTGCTCTGGCCAACGGCGCGCTGCTCACGGTGGTTGCTCTGACGGTGGCGATCGAGGCCGTCCGCCGGCTGCTCGCCCCGGAGTCCGGCCAGGTCGACGGCCTGCCGCTGCTCATCGTCGCCGGCGTTGGCCTGCTCGCGAACCTGGCGGCCTTCCTCATTCTGCGCGGCGGCGATCGGGCGTCGCTGAACCTGCGCGGCGCGTACCTCGAGGTGCTCGGCGACCTGATCGGGTCGATCGCGGCGCTGGCGGCCGGCGCCGTCATCCTGAGCACCGGTTTCGTGGCGGCGGACGCGATCGCCTCGCTGCTCATCGCGGTGCTGATCGTGCCGAGGGCCGCCTTGCTGCTGCGCGATGTGGTGCGGGTGCTGACCGAGTCGGCGCCTTCCGGGATGGATGCCGAGGACATCCGCGAGCACCTGCTGACCACCGCGGGCGTGGTCGATGTGCACGACATGCACGTCTGGACGATCACCTCCGGCGCCCCGGTGTTCACCGCCCATGTCGAGGTCGAGCCGAGCGTGTTCGAGCTCGGGGAGACCGATGGGATGCTCGACCGGCTCGGCGAGTGCCTGAAGGGGCATTTCGATGTCGAGCACTCCACATTCCAACTGGAACCCGCAGGTCACTCAGCGCATGAGGGGGAGTCCCATCGCTGAGACATCCGGCACCGCGCCGCCGGGCCCGGCGTCGAGGGCGCAGTCGTCCGCCACCGAGGACTACCTCAGGGCGATCTACGCGCACGCGGAGTGGGAGCCCGAGAAGCTGATCGGCAGCACGCAGCTGGCGCAGCGCCTCGGCCTGGCTCCGAGTTCGGTGACCGAGATGGTGAAGAAGCTGGTCGCGCAGGGGCTCGTCGAGCACGCGCCGTACGGGGCGATCGGGCTGACGGCATCCGGTCGCAATGAGGCTTTGCGGATGGTGCGCCGGCACCGCCTGGTGGAGACCTGGCTGGTGCGCCAGTTCGGCTACGGCTGGGACGAGGTGCACGACGAGGCGGAGATCCTCGAGCACACGCTGAGCGACCGGCTGCTGGATGCCATCGACGAGCAGCTCGGACGCCCCACCCTCGACCCGCACGGCGATCCGATCCCGGCCGCCGACCTGACGATGCCCGACTTCGGCGGCATCCTCGCCGAGCAGCTCGCGCCGGGAGCGCGCGGACGCGTGGTGCGCATCCGCGATCACGACCCCGAATTGCTGCGATTGCTCGCCGCAGAAGGCATCGGGCCCGGTGCCATCGTCGAGGCTGGAGCCCTTCCGGATGAGGCGGCTCGGGCGATGTGGGTGGTGCAGCTCTCCGACTGATAGATTTTTCGGGTAGCCGAAATAGTCGTGGAGGCCGGATGACAGCGAACGCCGTCCCGGCCGAGCGCACCGGACTCCGCGGCGTGCTGCCGCTGCTCGGCCCGGCCATGGTCGCGGGAGTCGCATACCTGGATCCCGGCAATGTCGCGAGCAACGCCAGCGCCGGTGCCCGCTACGGCTACCTGCTGGTGTGGGTCGTGGTCCTCGCCAACACGATGGCGTGGCTGGTCCAGTACCTCTCGGCCAAGCTGGGCATCGCGACAGGGCAGAGCCTGCCGGGCCTTCTGGGGCAGAGCCTGCGGAACCGGGGGGTCCGATACGCGTTCTGGGTGCAGGCCGAACTGGTCGCGATGGCGACCGATGTCGCTGAGGTGCTCGGCGGGGCGATCGCGCTGAACCTGCTCTTCCACCTGCCGCTGCTCCTCGGCGGGATCATCACCGGCCTGGTCTCGCTGCTGCTGCTCGCGCTGACGAACCGGGGCGGCTCGCGTTCCTTCGAGCGCGTGGTCACCGGCCTGGTCCTCGTCATCGGGATCGGCTTCTGCGCCGGCATCGTCGTCGCCCCTGTCGACGGCGCGGCCGCCCTCGGCGGTCTCGTCCCGCGCTTCACCGACTCCGGCTCGGTGCTGCTGGCCGCCTCGATCCTCGGTGCGACCGTCATGCCGCACGCGATCTACGCGCACTCCGCCCTGACCAGGGACCGCTTCGGGCTGGTCGTCGATGGGGCGGACCGCCGCCGGGTGCTGCGCGCGACCCGGATCGACGTGACCGTGGCGCTGGCGGTCGCCGGGACGGTCAACGTGGTGATCCTGCTGCTCGCGGCGTCGACGCTGCCGGGCGTGGACGCGGCGGGCACGCTCCCCGGCGCCTACGACGCGATCTCCGCCGCACTCGGGCCGGTCGTCGCCACGCTGTTCGCGGTGGGGCTGCTGGCGTCGGGGCTGGCGTCCACCTCGGTCGGCGCCTACGCGGGCGCCGAGATCATGCAGGGGCTGCTGCACGCCCGGGTGCCGCTGGTGGTC
>WOYR01000102.1:0-5641 GCA_011620705.1 Microbacteriaceae bacterium
AGTGGCAGAAGCTCGCGAACGTGCGCGCGTACCTGGCGTTCATGTGGGCGCATCCGGGCAAACAGTTGCTCTTCATGGGCAGCGAGTTCGGGCAGCCCAGCGAGTGGAGCGAGCAGCGCGGACTGGACTGGTGGATCCTCGACCACCCCGATCACCAGGGGCTGCATCGGCTGGTCGGCGAGCTCAACCGGGTCTACCGCGAGCAGCCGGCGCTCTGGCAGCAGGACAACACTCCGGCCGGCTTCGGCTGGCTCGCGAACGATCCCGCGCGCAACGTGGTCGCCTTCGTGCGCTGGTCGGCCGACGGCCAGGCGCTCGCCTGCCTGGTGAACTTCGGGGGCAATCCCGTCGGACCGTACCGCATCGGCCTGCCGTTCGCGGGGCGCTGGGACGAGATCCTGAACTCGGATGCCGTGGACTTCGGCGGATCGGGCGTCGGCAACTACGGCGGGGTCACCGCGGTGCCCGAGCCGTGGGGCGATCAGCCGGCCAGCGTGGAGCTGACGCTGCCGCCACTGGCGGCGGTGTGGCTGCGCCCGGCGCCCGCACGCGAGTAGGTGCCGCCTCGCAAGTAGGTGCCGCCTCGCAGCGGATTCGAGCGCTCGAATCGTCGAATCTGCGGCAAACCGCGGCATCGGCGAGGAGCCGGGGCCGGGGCGAGCCGCGGCCGGGGGCGCCGCGGCCGGGCGCCCCGCTCAGTACAGCAGGTTCGTCAGCCGGCGCCGCGCCGCCAGCACCCGCGGATCCTCGGTGCCGGCGATCTCGAAGTACTCCAGCAGGCGGGCGCGCACGGCGTCCTTCGCCTGCTGGTCCAGCGAGGGGAAGAGGTCGAGCAGGCGCTGGAACGCGTCATCCAGATGCCCGCCGCTGACATCGAGATCGGCGACCGCGAGAGCGGCCTTCGCGTCGGTGGGCGCTGCCGCTGCGGCAGCACGCAGGGCGCCCGCATCGGCGCCATCCAGGCGCAGCAGCAGCGAGGCCTGCGCGATCCCGGCCACGGCGAGCGCATCGCGCGGGTTCTGGGCGAGCGCGAGCTTGTACTCGGCAACGGCGCCGGCGTAGTCGCCGGCCGCGATGGCGTCGTATGCCTCCTGGTGGTGCGGGGGCAGCGGCTCCTCGACGGCCTCGGCGGGAGCCGCGCCGGAGTCGGCGCTCCCGGTGTTCGACGCGCCATCCTGCGTCACCGGGATGGTGCCGGTCACCCCGTTCTGAGCCGCCAGCGCCAGCAGCTCGTCGAGCACCTGGCGCACCTGCTGCTCCGGCGGGATGTCCAGGAACAGACTCACCGGACGGCCGGCCACCAGCGCGGCAACCGCAGGCACCTCGCGCACCTGGAACGCTTGGGCCAGCTGGGGGTTCGCTGCGCCGTCCACCGTGGCGAGCACGAGCCGGCCGCCGTAGGACGCGACGATCGGGCCGAGGGCCGGCTGAAGTCCGGGGGCGTAGAACTCGATGACGACCGGGACGCGCGATGAGAGGTCGATGACGCTTTCGAAGCTGGCATCGGTGACGGCGACGACCACGCCGCTCGCGGCAGCATCGGCGGCGGCGGCCGCCGCTCCGGGAGCCGGCTCGGGGGTGTTCGCGCGCCTCACGAGTGCCGAAAGGTCGACCGCGCCGCGCAGGCTCGGCCCTGGGGGTACGTTGCTCACGGCATCAAGTCTGGCATCAGGGCGCACCGAGCGCTCGCGGCGGCGGGCGTCGCGATCACGGCACCTCGCTCGCCGCGATGAGCCCCTGGGCGAAACCGAGCAGCTCGATCTTCTTGCCCTTGGCGCTCGACGGCGGCACGTAGAACAGCAGTTGGATGCCGTAGGTCGAGACGATGCCCTTCACGCTCTGCGTCCTGCCTGACAGCGCTTTGACCGCCCCGGTCGGATTGACGGCGGCCCCTGCCTCCGTCGGGGTCACGGTCTCGGTGTCGTCGAGATCGACCGCCACGATCTGCCCCGAGTCGTTGGTGGCGAAGGAGATCGGCTCCCCCTTGCCCGGCCCGTTCGTGAACGCGATCGCCGCGGTGCTCGGCAGCTGGGACGCCTTCAAGGCCTTGTAGTCGTGGCCGATCGCGGTGCGCAGCTTGTCGCCGGCGGCCGAGAACAGCTCATTGTTCCTGCTGGCATCGCCCTTGATCAGGATGTCGCCGTAGGCCGCCGCCAGCTCCGAGGGGGCGAGCAGGCCGAGCTTGTTGTCATTGGGCTGGCGTCCGGCGCCGAGCGTCGCCGGGGCGACGTTCGGGATGTCGAGCTCGAGGTTGACGAGGTACTCGACCTTGTAGTTCTCGCGCGGCGACTCCTGCACGAGCATCATGCCGATCGGGGCGGCCTTCTTGTCGCCGGCATCCGCGATCACGGTGAAGACGGCGCGCGGCCACTTGTCGCTCTGCTGCGGCAGCACGACCTCGACGCCCCAGTTCGGGAGCGTCGGCAGCACCGCGATCGCGGGGTCGGCCGCATGGGCCGCGTAACTGGCGGCGCGCAGCTGCAGCGCGGCTCCGTCGAGGCGGGTGGCCGCCAGCTCGGCGTCGCCGGCGGTGTCGGCGTTGTCCACGGTCTGGATGACATTGGCCACGATGTGCTTGAGCTGCGGCTCGGTCACAGCCGCCTGCTGCAGTCCGACCGCTCCCGGAACCGTGGAGCTCGGGCTCGGGGTGGGCGAGCTGCCCGCTCCTGGTGCGGAACCGAGCAGCGAGCATCCCGACAGCACCATGGTCCCGGCCAGGATGACGCCGACGGCAGCGAAGTTGCGGCGGCGGCCCCGACGGAGGGGAGCCTCGATCGCGCGCGCACTGCTCGCCTGGCTGCGCTTGAGCTGCGGCGGCTTCGGATTGCGCGGCAGGCGGGGTTGCTTGCGGCGCGGACCACGGCGGCGGCGCGCGTGCACCAGCGCCCAGAGGAAGGCGATGAGCCCGAGCAGCAGCGCACCGATGCCGCCGATGATCAGCGGGCCCGACCATGGCGCCGAGTTGTCGAGCGGCCAGGCTACCGAGATGCGGCTCGGGGCTGGAGCGGAGCCGGTGGACATGATGATCACGGAGGCCGTATCGGGCACGTTGATCTGACGCACCAGCCTGTCGGTGCCGCTGAACTCCTGCACCCAGAGGTCGGAACCCACCGGCGAGGGCGCCGTCGACTCCTTGCCGGTGACGAGCTTGGTGGTCAGCTTCTGCGTCGTCAGGTCGAAGCCGATCTTGTTGTAGCTGGTCGTGCCGACCCAGGCGAGCACGTCATCCGTCCGGCCATCGGCCAGGAAGACCGTCTTGGTGCCCGAGACGGTGACCGTCTGGTTCCCCTCCAGTGCGCGCAATGCCGAGCCGTCGATGACGGTGATCGGCGCACTGGACTCCGTCGTCGCACTGGTGGTGAACGAGGCGGGACCGGCCAGGATGGTGCGCTGAGCGATGCCGTAGCCGATCGACAGGAACGCCAACAGGAACAGCACGATCGCCGTCACGAGTCGCAAAGGGTGAACTCCTCTTCTGGTGCTGCGGCGGCCGACCGGTGGTCGAACCCTCCCGCCCGAACCGCCCGGCTCCGAGCCGAACGGGATGCGAGCACCCGGCGGACTGGGACGCCGAGGCAGCAGGCAAAGACACACCAGGCTACCCGATGACCAGGGCGCGACCGCCACCAGGCACTGGGAGACCCCTGGGAGAGGGCTGCGCCAACCGGCAGTGGGCGCCGGATCCCGGGCTGAACTCCCGCCATCCGGCGGCTACACTCGAAAGGGTCCCCTCGCCCCCTTCGGGCCCCAGAATCACGACGAGAATCCAGCCAAGGAGCGAATTGTGGCGGCAGACGACTCGGGCTTCGGCACCGAACTGCGCGGGTACAAGAAGGACGACGTCGACCAGGCGATCAACGAGCTCCGGCGCGAGCTGATCAAGGCCAACTCGGACAAGGCCGACCAGGCCAAGGAGCTGAAGCGCCTCCAGGCGGTCGCCGAAGATCTGCAGGCCGAACTGGACGAGGTCGGCAGCCCCACCTATTCCGGACTCGGCACCCGCCTCGAGAACATCCTCCGGGTCGCTGAGGAGCAGTCCACCCGGCTCATCAGCCAGGCCGACATCGATGCCGAGAAGCTCAGAGCCAGCGTCGCCCATGAGGTGCAGCAGCACCGTCAGGACGCCTCGGACCACGCCGAGAAGCTGCTCGGCGACGCGCGGGCGCAGATCGCCCAGCTCGGTTCGGCGGCGCAGCAGGAGGCCGAGTCGCTCCTCGCCAGGGCTCGAGCGGAAGCCGAGACCATCGCAGACGACGCGGCACGCGAGGCCGCAGCCATCCGCGGCTCGGTCGCCACCGAGGTCGCAGAGGCGCGTGCAGCGGGCAAGCGCGAGATCGCCGCACTCCGTGCGGAGGCCGAGCGCGAGATCGCCGAGCTGAAAGTCGTCGCCGAGCGCGAAGTCGCAGAGGCAAGGGAAGCCGCAGCCGTGCTCGCCCGCGACACCGAGAAGGGGCGCGCCGAGTTCGAGGCGGAGAACACCCGCCGTCGCGCCGAGCTCGAGCACGACATCGAGGAGGGCCGCACCAACCTCGAGCGCGAGACCGACGACGCGCGCACCCAGCTCGAGAACGACACGATCGCCGCCAACGCGGCCCTCGACGCCGACACCGAGAAGGCGCGCGCGGAGCTGGATGCCCGCACCAAGCAGGCCGCGGCCGATCACGCCGCCAAGGTGGCCAAGTGGAAGTCCGAGCGGGAGGCGGCGACGGCGACCGCCAGGGCGGAACTCGCCGCCGAGACGGTCCAGCAGCGGGCGGCGCTGGAGGCTGAGATCACCACCAAGCGCACCGAGGTGGACGAGGAGGTGCGCGCCAAGCGCACCGCCATCGACGCCGAGGTGGAGTCGAAGCACTCGACACTCGAGGCGGAGCTGGCCGACGCGCGCAACCAGCACGAAGCCGAGCTGGCCGGACAGCGCAGCTCCTGGGAGGCGGAGCAGGCCGGCGCCCGCGACAGCCTCGCGGCGGAGCTGGCCGGCCAGCGCGCCGCGCAGGAGCAGGAGCTGGCGCACGCCAAGGCGGCGCACACCTCACAGCTCGACAAGGAGCGCGCCGACCACGACCGCGAGTTGGCCCGCCAGCGCGAGGAGGTCGCGCAGGAGCTCGAGAATCACCGCGCGCGGATCCAGCACGAGAGCGACACGCAGGCCACGACGCTCGCCGCGGCGGCGGCCCAGGCGCGCGCAGACCTCGAGGTCGAGTTCACGGCCCGGCGGGACGAGGCCGAGAAGGAGCACCTGGCCAAGCAGCAGGAGGCCGCTGCATCCACCCAGAAGTATCTGGACGAGGCCACCGCGCAATTGGCCGAGGCCACCGCTCGCGCCGCCGAGAAGCGCGCGGAAGCCGAGAAGCTCGAGACCGAGTCGATGGCGGCGGCCAAGAAGCTCGGCGCCGACGCGCACGCATCCGCCCAGGAGCTGCTCAGCAGCGCCGAGAGCCGCTCGAAGGCTCTCGTGAAGGACGCCGAGAAGAAGGCGGCGGCGCTGCTGAAGGATGCCGAGAAGCGCCTCGAGCAGATCCGCATCGAACGCGAATCCGTCGCAGGCTACATCGCGAATCTCCGCGGGGTGCTGGACTCGGCCGAACGTGCCGCCAGCGACCACGGCTTCCCCATGATGGCGCCCGAGCCGGCCTCGGAGGAG
>WOYR01000102.1:5741-8848 GCA_011620705.1 Microbacteriaceae bacterium
TGCCGCCAGCGACCACGGCTTCCCCATGATGGCGCCCGAGCCGGCCTCGGAGGAGTTCGAGAGCGGCGTGACCGAGGTGCAGCACGCGCCGGATGCTCAGGCCGAGGGAACGGGCGGGACCGCAGAGCCGGCCGCCGCGTCCGGCGGCGACGGAGTGGACGAGCAGACCCGCGAACGCGAGCACGCCGGCTGACGCGCCCGGACACGCGCCGGCCTTCCTGACCGGCCGTCGCCCGGTGCTCCGATACTCTCGGAGCACCCTCGACGAAAGGTGGACTGCCGGTGAAGATCCAGAACGCCTTCCGCCTCGGGCTGTTCGGAGGCCTGGGGGCTCTGACGGCGATCGTCATCGGCACCGGCGTGAGCAGCCTTGCGACGATCCTCACCTACGTCGGCGCCGCGCTGTTCCTGGCACTCGGCATCGACCCGGCGGTCTCATTCCTGCAACGGAGGTTCCCGCGCTGGGCGGCCATCCTCATCGTGGTCGTGGTGATCCTCGCGGTCTTCGCCGGCCTCGTGTTCGCCGTCATCCCCGTCATCATCGACCAGGTCAACACCCTGATCGCGAGCGTGCCGTCGATCACCGATGCACTCACCAAGGACAACTCCATCGAGAAGTGGTGGAACGGAGCCTTCCCGTGGCTGCCGTACGCCGATGTGCTCTCCAATGTGCAGGGCTTCTTCACCAAGAACCTCGCCACCATCACCGGTGGGGTGTTCTCCACCGTCTTCACGATCGCCTCCGGCGCCTTCGGCGTCATCATCGTGCTGATCCTGACGCTGTACTTCGTCGCGTCGCTGTCCAGCATCAAGCGCGGCCTGTACCAGTTGATCCCCGCGACCCGGCGCGAGAAGTTCATCGACATTTCGGAGCAGATCACCAAGGCGGTCGGCCGCTACGTGATCGGCCAGGGGGCGCTGGGGCTGTGCAACGGCATCCTGAGCTTCATCTTCTTCTCGGTGCTGCTGCTGTTCGGCGTGAACGTGAAGTACTACGCGCTCCTGGTGCTCATCGCCTTCCTGTTCTCCCTCGTGCCGCTGGTCGGCACCATTTCGGGATCCGTGATCATCTGCCTGCTGGTGCTGCTGTTCAACGGCTGGCCGACCGTGCTCATCCCGATCATCTACTACCTGGTCTACATGCAGATCGAGGCATATGTGATCAGCCCGAGAATCATGACCAGGGCGGTGAAAGTGCCCGGCGTCGTGGTCGTGATCGCGGCCCTCGCCGGCGGCACGCTGCTCGGAGTGCTCGGCGCACTGGTGGCGATCCCGGTGGCCGCGGCGGTGCTGCTGATCATCAAGCAGGTCGTGGTGCCGAGGCAGAACGAGCTCTGATGCCCGCCTCCCTATGACGGCGATCCATCCCACCTGGTGGGCAAGGGCAGTGCAGCAGGGTTGAGATGGCGCACGATCTCCTCCAGCACACGGCGGGTCTGCTTCTCGCCGACCCAGAGGTGCTTGCCGCCCTCGACCGCGATGATCTCCGCCTCCGGCACCGAGGCGAACCCGGCGCGCGCCTGCTCGGGCCGCAGGTAGTCGTCGAACTCGGGGATCACCGCGACGAGCGGGATTCCGCGCCCCGCCCACGCCGCGACATCGCCGGGCGTCGCGCGGCGCAGCGGGGGCGAGAGCAGGATCGCGCCGGCGATGGGATGCTCGAGCCCCCACTTCAACACGACCTCCGTGCCGAAGGACCAGCCCAGCAGCCACGGCGCGGGCAGTGAGAGCCGCTCGACGACGTCCATCGCAGCAGCCAGATCATGGCGCTCATCGATGCCGTCACCGAATCTGCCCTCCGAGGTGCCACGCGGCGAGGTCACGCCGCGGAAGTTGAAGCGGAGCACCGCGAGATCGGCGAGCGCGGGCAGGCGCGCCGCCGCCTTGCGCAGGATGTGGGAATCCATGAAGCCACCGCCCGCCGGAAGCGGATGCAGGCACACCAGGGTGGCGACGGGCGGGCGCTGCAGCGGGAGGGCCAGCTCCCCAACGAGGGTCAGCCCGTCGGCGGTTCGCAGCTCGAGGTCCTGCCGCCGCGCGGGAAGCTCGATGCCGCCGGTGATCTCGGCGCCATTCGGCGGCACCGCCGCGGCTTCGGCGCTCACGGGCGGATCCTCCAGCAGTGGCTGTGCCAATGCCGACGGGCGGCCAGATCGTGGGCCTCCCCCATGATCCCGTCGGCGCGCCACGCCACCAGGTGCGCGGTGCCCGGCAGGATCTCCAGCCCGCATCCCGGGCACAGATAGCTCTTCAGCGCGGCGCTCGCCGGGTGGGGCTGCAGGTTCCAGAGCCCGTCGCGCCGGGACTCGGTGCGAAGCCGGCCCATCAGCGCGCGTTCGAGGTCGAGCGGCGCGGCGTCCTGCTCGCGCTCGCGAGCGGAGCGCCGTCGGTTGCTGCGGGGCATGACTGCGATTCTACGGAGCCATCCCCGCGGCCGCCGTCCTCCGGCTCCGAGACCGGAAGGTCAGTACCAGTTGGCCGTGGTGCTGTGGTTCCAGGCCGCGCACGGCGTGCCGTAACGACCCGAGATGTATCCGAGGCCCCAGGTGATCTGCGTCGCAGGATTCGTCGCCCAGTCGGCACCGGCGCTCGCCATCTTCTCGCCGGGCAGGGCCTGCGGGATGCCGTAGGCTCCCGAGCCGGCATTGAGGTCGTAGACGTTCCAGTGCGATTCCCGGTCCCACAGTGCGACCAGGCAGTCGAACTGGGTGCTGTCCCAACCGCGGGCGATGACCATCTCGTATGCGATGGCCTGCGCGGTTCCCGGATCGGGGATGCCCGCGGCCGGGGCGCGCCTGGCGGTCGGCAGCTTGGTGATCCTCACTCCGTCGCGGGTGACGGCATCCACCGCGGCGCTTCCGATCGCCAGCTTCTGGCCACCGTGCGCCGATCCAGACCCTGCGGCTCCGTTGAGCACCTCCGCCTGACTCGGCACCTGCGGCGAGGCGAGCGTCACGCCCACCAACGCGGTGCACGCGAGGGCGGCGAAGACCGAGAGCGATCCGGGGGTGCGGACATGGCGTTCCGTGATGACGGGCTTCGCCGCTGCGGGTCGATAGTGCGCCCCCCGACGCCGATATCCGATCACAATGCGCCCAGTGTACGCG
>WOYR01000194.1 GCA_011620705.1 Microbacteriaceae bacterium
CTCTTGTTCGTCACCGGGAAGTCGGGGACGATCGTGTCGGCGAGGGCGATCGGCAGCGCCGGCCAGGTGAGGAATGAGGGGTCGACGATCTTGACCCGGTCGAGCGTGCCGTCGTTCGACAGCTCGACGCGGTGCACGAGGGTTCCGCGCCACGCCTCGACGAACGCATTGCCGGTCCCTGCGGCGGATGCCCGGCCCGCCCGCCCGCGCCCGGCCCTGCCGCCCAGCCGCCCGATGATGTCGACGCACACCCGGGCCGAGATCTCGAACTCGCGCGCACGCACGAGGTAGCGGGCGAGCACGTCCCCTCCGCTCTCCACCGCGATCTCCCACGACTCGCCGAGGTCGACGAAGGGAAGGTCGCGGCGAGCGTCGACCTCCACACCGGAGGCGCGCGCGACATAGCCGAGCGCGCCGACCTCGAGCGCCTGCTCGGTGCGCAGCACGGAGGTTCCGGTGAAACGGTCGAGCACGATCGGATGGGTCAGGGTGATGCCGACCAGGTCCGCCACCTCGCCGGCGATCGCGAGCAGCTCGTCCGGGTCCGGGAGCGATCGCAGCCGCGCGCCCCCGATGCTGAGGCATCCGCGCAGCAGACGATGACCGGCGACGTCCCGGTTGATGCGCATGAGCCGCTCGCGCAGCCGCTGTGCGTGAATGTTGGCGATGCCGAAGGCGGCGTCGTTGGCGAGCGCGCCGAGGTCGGTGACGTGGTTGTACAGCCGCTCGAGTTCGAGCAGGAGCGCGCGCACGAGCCGATCCTCCTCGGGCACCGAGATGCCTGCCGCGGCCTCGACGGCCATGGCGAAGGCGAGCGAGTGCCCGATCGAGGTGTCGCCGGTGATCTGCTCCGCGAGCGCGAGGGCATCGGCCGGGCGCCGGCCTTCGAACAGCTTCTCGACGCCGCGATGCAGGAACCACAACCGGGTCTCCATGCGCACGATCGTCTCCCCGACGACCGAGAAGCGGAAGTGGCCGGGCTCGATGATGCCCGCGTGGATGGGGCCGACGGCGATCTCGTACACGCCTGCGCCTTCCACCTCGACGAAGGGGAACGCGGCGGTGTCCGGTTCGAACGGCGGGATCTCCTGGGAGTCGCGGCGCATCGGGTGCCAGGAGTGCGGCCAATGCGCGTGCCGGAGCAGCCGGTGCGGCAGTGGATGGCCTTGCGGCAGCACCCCGTACAGGTCGAACATCTCACGCTCGAACTGGCCGGCGGAGAAACTCTCAGCGGCGAGGCTCGGCACCCACGCGTCCTGCACCGGGATCGTGACGACGAGCTCGACGGGCCGCTCGCCGGCCGCTCCCGTGAACAGGTACACGATGCGGAACACATCCGCGTACTCATGGCAGGCGATCATGGCGAGCCGGCAGCCGTCGGCCAGCAGAGCGGATGCCGCGCCCACCAGCTCCGCCCGCTCCACCGAGCGGGTGGTCGCCGACAGCCGTCTCACGCTCATCGGGCGCCTGCCAGCGCCGCGGCGGCGGCCGCGAGAACGGAGCCGATGGGGGCCGCGAGGAACGGGATGACCGCTGCGGCCCCGAGCGCGAGCGCGAGCGGGACGGCGGGGCCGTGCGGCGATCGATCCGGAACCGTCGCAGCGACGGCCGGGCTCCCGGCAGCCGCCGGGGGGGCGCCGAACACCATCCCGACCGTCAGACGCACGAGCGCCGCGAACGCCACCAGGAGGAGGGCGAGCGCGGCTGCGACACCGAGTCCCATTCCCACGCTCCATCCGGCCATGAGGATGCCGAGTTCGGCGAAGAAGATGCCGAACGGCGGGAACCCGAGAAGGCCGACGATCCCGATGAGCCAGGGAACCGCGATCCCGGGCCGGCGCGCGAGCAGGGCGCGCACCTCGGCGACGGCCGACGTCCCCTCCACGGCCAGGATCCGGCCAGCGAGCACGAAGAGGCTCGCCTTGATGAGCCCGTGGCTGAGGATGTACAGCAGCACCGCGGGGATCGCCGAGGGACCGATCGCCGCACCGAGCGCCATGACGCCCATGTGCTCGATGCTCGAGTATGCGAGCATCCGCTTGACGTCCCGCTGACGGATGAGAAGGGCGGCCGCGACGGCGAGCGAGAGCAGCGAGCCGGCGATGAGCAGAGCACTGAGGAACTCGGGACCGATGACCGCGTTCGCGACGGCCTGCACCCGCAGGATCGAGTACAGCGCCACCGAGAGCAGCACTCCCGACATGAGCGCGGAGACGGGCGATGGCGCCTGGCTGTGCGCGTCCGGCAGCCAGCTGTGCATCGGCGCGAGACCGGCCTTGGTGGCGAACCCGAGCACCGCCAGCGCCGAGCCGACGCGCACGAGGCCGGGGTCGAGGTGGATCCGGTGCGCGGTGAGGTCCGCCCACGACAGGGTGGCGGTCGCCGTTCCCGTCGAGGCAGCGTAGATGAGCACGATCCCGAGGAAGGCGATCGCGACGCCGACCGGGGCGAGCACGAGGTACTTCCAGGCCGCCTCGAGGGAGCGCCTCGTGCGGTTGTGGCCGACCAGGAATGCGGTGGCGATGGTCGTGGCCTCGATCGCGACCCACATCACGCCCAGGTTGTCGGCCAGCACGGCGAGGGACATCGCCGAGAGGAAGACGCAGACGAGTGCCGCGTACGCGCCGCGCGGCCGGGCACCGGCAGCCTGCGGCTCCCGCGCCTCCTTCGGACGGAGCCCGCCCCAGGTCGCGACGAGCGCGACGGCGCCGACGACCGCGAGCATGTACGCCGAGAGCGCATCCGCGCGCAGGATGCCGCCGAGCCCGAGCGGCGAACCGCCCGCGCTCCCGAGGACGATCGCTGCGATCCCGGCGACGAGGATCGCCCCGCTCGAGATCACCCCGGAGTACCGGCGCAGCCCGCGCAGCGGCGGCGCGAGCACGAGTCCGCCGAGCAGGAGCGGAAGCCCGATGGGCAGCAGGAGCAGGAAGGCCATCAGTCGTGCAGCTCCCTCATCCGGTCGACATCGGTGTCGCCGAAGACCGTGCGCATCTGCCGGGAGAAGACCACCAGGATGAGCGTGACGAGCAGGATGTCGAGCGACGCCCCGAACTCGAGCAGGAGCGGCACCCCGCCCGAGATGAGGAACGCGACCGTGGCGATGCCGTTGTCGAGGGCGAGGAAGCCGACGAGCTGGGAGATCGCGCGACGGCGCGTCAGGAGGACCAGGAAGCCGATGAGCACCATCGCGACCCCGACGGGGGCTGCGTGGGCTGCGGGACTGAGGCTGTCGGCGACGAGCGGCCAGGTCACCGCGTATGCGACCACGGCGAGCAGCGCGGCGGCGACGAGGATCGCGACCGGGTTGAGCAGCATCGTCTCCTCGCCATGATCGGCGCCGGCCCGGGCGCCCGCGGCCGGTGTCCGTCGACGCGTCAGCACCCAGGGCAGAACCAGCCCTTTGAGCACCAGGACGAGGGCGATGACCGGGATGAGTTCGGCCTCGGCACGATCGATCGCAACGACGGCGACGAGTGCGGCGAGCGCCACCCCCTGCGCCCCGAGCGCCCGGACGGAGGCGCGCTGCGAGCGGTACCAGACGGTGAGCACCGAGGTGAGCAGCAGGGCTCCGGCGCACACGCCGATCAATTCCGCGTAGCTGGTCTGCGTCATCGGCTCACCTCACGACACCATGGCCGACACGGCCACCGCGAGGAAGGCGAGCACGAAGGAGCCCGCCAGCAGTTCGGGCACGCGGAAGAGCCGCACCTTGGCGAGGAGCACCTCGGCGACCGCGAGGATGGCTCCGAGCACGAGCACTTTCCCCACTGCGGCGGCCATCCCGATGACCACGGCGAGCGGGTCGTTCGACGTCGCGACGCCCCACGGCGCGAGGAGATTGCCCACGAGGCCCAGCAGCACGGTGAGTTTCAGCCACGAGCCGAACTCGAGCCAGGCGAGATCGCGCGCCGAGCTCTCGAGCAGCATGGCCTCGTGGATCATGGTGAGCTCGAGGTGGGTCGTCGGATTGTCGACGGGCAGACGGCCGGTCTCGGCCATCACGGCGATGATCATCGCCGCCATGGCCAGCAGGCCGACGGGCGAGACGATGATCGCAGGGGTCGCGAGGCGCGCGTCCACGATGGTCGCGATGTTGGAGCTCCCGGTCGGGATGGAGAGCGCGTAGACCGCCAGCAGCAGCGTCGGCTCCACGAGGGCGAGCACCGTCATGTGCCGACTCGATCCCATCCCCCCGAACGCCGTGCCGCCGTCCAGGCCGACGAGCGCGAGGGCGACCGCTCCGATCAGCAGCACCGACACGACGACGAAGAGGTCGCCCGGCGCGAGCCGTCCGCCGACCGTCGTCACGAGCGGCAGGAGTGCGGCGAGCACGAGGCTGGAGATCGCGACGACCATCGGACCGGCGCGGAGTATCCAGCTGCTGCCCCTGGCCCGCACCGGCTGCTTCATCAGCAGCTTGCGCAGCTCGCGCCACGGCTGCAGGACGCCGGCTCCCACCCGGCCCTCGACCCGGGCGCGCACCTGGCGCGTGACGCCGACGAGCAGCGGGGCGAGGGCGGTGAACAGGGCGACCTGGACGAAGGCGACGAGCACGGCGGCGATGCTCACAGCGTCGCCACCACCAGGACCACGATGACCGCCGCGAAGGAGTAGAGCAGGTAGAGGTGGATGCTGCCGTTCTGGATCCGGCGGACGACCACCCCGAACCGGTCGATGACGGTCAGCACCGGCCGGTAGAGCCGGCTCTCGACGATGTCCGTGACCGATTGGCTGAACCGCACGCGGTTGACCAGGTACCGCGACTCCCCCGCATGGGTGACCTCGACGTCGCGGGCGGGTTGCAGCACATCATCGAAGACGCGCACGACGGGTTCCGCGAACGAGGTGGCGGTGTACTGCATGCGCGGCTGGGCGCGCTCACCGCCCCCGCCCCACGCGAATGCGTCGATCCGCTGCGGATTCCGCCAGGCCGACCGCAGCGTGGCGATGATCACGAACGACGCGAGCACCGCGGTGAGAATGACGAGCACGAGGGGATCGAGGACCGCCCCGAGACCCGGCAGGTTCACGCCGAGCAGGCCCGCGGATTCGACGATGGGGGTGCCGGACGCCGGCAGCACCGACACGAGCGCGGTCGCGAGCGGCCCGGGCACCAGCCCGAGAAGCACGACGCCCGCCGCGCCCGCGATGAGGACGGCCCGGACGACCCGCGAGGACTCGTGCGCGCCGGCCGCGGCCGCCGAGCGGGGCCGCGCCAGGAACCCGATGCCGTACGCCTTGACGAAGGTGAGCACGGCGAGGCCGGCTGTGAGCGCGACGACCGCGACGACGATCGGCATCGCGATCGACACGATCACCGAGACGGCAGCCCCGCCCACCCGCGTTCCGTGCACCAGGGACTGCAGGAGCACCCACTCCGAGACGAACCCCGAGCTGATGGGCAGCGCGGCGGCACCGAGCGCGGCGATGCCGAATGCGGCGGCCGTCCAGGGCATCCGCCGCCCGAGTCCCCCGAGGTGGTCGAGGTTGCGCTCCCCCGTGGCGTGCAGCACCGAGCCCGCGGCGAGGAACAGCGTCACCTTGAACACCGCATGACTCACGACGAGGAGCAGGGCGGCGAGCATGGCCGCCCCGGCCGCCGCCGTGATCCCGTGCGCCGTCAGCAGCACGGAGGCCCCGATCGCGAGCACGATCAGTCCGACATTCTCGGTGGTGGAGTATGCGAGCAGCACCTTGAGGTCGCTCGAGACCGATGCTTGCAGGATGCCGTACACCGCGGAGCCCCCGCCCAGCACCAGCAGCACGATGCCCCACCAGTCGGGCCCGCCCGGGAAGAACCGCACGACGACGAGCAGGATGCCGTAGATCCCCATCTTGACCATCGCCGCGCTCATCGCGGCCGAGACGTGGCTCGGCGCCTCGGGATGCGCGCGCGGCAGCCAGACATGAAGCGGGACGAGCCCGGCCTTGCTGCCGAAGCCGAGCACGAGGAGCACGAAGGCGAGCAGCGCAGGCGGCGAGGCCGGGGCGACCGCCGAGAGCGCAGAGAAGTCCGTGCCGCCCGCGGCGGCCGAGAGCACGCCGAAACCGGCCAGGATGAACAGGAAGCTCAGCTGGGACATCACCGCGTACCAGACGGCCGCGGAACTCACCCGACTGCTGCCCGCGTGCTCGGCGAGCAGCAGCACGGTCGAGCCGAGGGCCATCGCCTCCCACACGAGCAGGAACGACACCGCATCCGCCGCCGCCGGAACCAGTTGCATCCCCATCAGGAACAGCGGCAGCGCGAACCACGCCGTCCGCGAGGCGGATGCGCCGCGCACGGATGCCGCTCCGTACACGGCGACGAGAAGGCCGATCACCGAGGCGAGCACGATGAACAAGCCGCCAAGGCGATCGGGCGCGAAGGTGAGCGGAACGGCCGGAACCGCGACCGCGAACTGCAGTCCGCCCGTCACCCCGTTCATCGCCAGCACCCCGGTGACGACCCCCACGGCGCTCATCACGGCGCTCGCCGCCCCGCTCAGGACCGAACGGATCCGCTCGGCCGGAAGCAGCGCGAGCGCCGCCGCCAGCCCGGCGAACGCGAACTGGAGGAGCATCGCCCAGGAGACCGCCGTCATCGGCCCGAGAGCATCCGGAGCGCGGCCACGATCTCTGCGGGCTCAGGCGGGCTGCCGGGAATCTCCAGATCCACCGGCGCGAAGTCGGAGACGACGCCGGCCACGCCATAACCACCCGCGAAGGCGCCGCCGGCGATGGCGGCGTCACCGACCGCAACGATCAGCCGCGGCCGCGGCACCGCCTCGATCGTCAGGCGCAGCGGCTCGACCATGTTGCGGGTGACGACCCCGGTGATGAGCAGCACATCCGCATGCCGGGGGGACGCCACGAGCCGGATGCCGTACCGCTCGAGGTCGTAGACCGGCCCGAACGCGGCGGCGATCTCCATCGCGCAGTCCGTAGCCCCGCCGAGATCCACATAGCGCACGTGGACGCTGCCCCGCAGCGGGCGGGCGCCGTCGATGCGGCCGCTTCCGAGCTGCGGGGCGGGCTCGGCGATCCGACCGGTCCGGGCGATGAGGCCGATCAGCTTCGAGGTGGTCATCGCGTTGACGGCGTTCCGGCGCTCAGCCGTTCCATGTCCTCGATCGTCACGAGCACGTCGCGCGAATCCTCCAGTGTGGAGGCGAGCATCTGACGCGCCGTGGCCAACAGGTGCGACATCCGCGGATCCCGCACCGAGTAGTAGACCGTCGAGCCGACGCGCCGCGTCTCGACGACGCTCGCCCGGCGCAGCACGCCGAGTTGCTGCGAGAGATGGGAGATCTCCATCCCCAGCGCCTCCGCGAGGGCGCCGACCGAACTCTCGCCATGCAGCAGCAGATCGAGGACGCGGATGCGCACAGGATGCGCCATCGCTTTGAGGAGTTCAGCCGTCAGCCGTGCGACGAGGGACTCCGCTGCTTCCATGACTTACTTATATCGCTGTTTGAGAGATCCCTCAAATGGCCGGAGTCAACTCGCCCGCTCGACCGGGCGATAGGCGGCGATAGGGAGTGCCGCGCTGAGGGAGCCTCCCGCCGAGCACGGCCCGGCCGAACCCGCCGTCGGCTCCTGCTCCTGCGATCGTGATGATCCGCTCCGGTCGTACACTGGCAAGCGGGATAGCCGCCCCGCATGCCAAGGAGCCGAGATGTCCGAGGATCGATCTGCCCGCGCCGATGCCGCCCGCAATCGCGAGCGGATCCTCACGATCGCGAAGCTCGCCTTCGCCGTCGAGGGCCCCGACGTGCCACTGGACGAGATCGCCCGCAGGGCCGGGGTGGGGGCGGGAACCGTGCACCGGCACTTCCCGAGCAAGCGCGATCTGCTCGCGGCCGTCGTCGTGGACAGGCTGGCGGGGCTGGCTGCGCGTGCCCAGGAGCTGGAGGATGCGCCGGATCCGGTCGAGGCGTTCTTCCTCTTCCTGCGCGAACTCACGGCGGAGGCGAGGGAGAACATCGTGCTGACGACCGCCATCGGGGAGAGCATCGACGAGACCGAGGCAGCGGCCGCGCTCTCCCGCGGCCTGGGCGTCCTCCTCGACCGGGCTCAGCGCGCTGGAGGCGTGAAGCGCGGGATCACGGTGGTCGACATCCACGCGATCCTCAACGGCATCATCGTCATGGAGCGCGGCCTGCCCGATGGCGCCAAAGGGCTGGGACTCGACATCGTCGTCGATGGCCTGCGCGCGCGCTGAGCACCCGGGGTTCCCAGGAATGACCCAGCGAACGCGCAGACAATAATGCCATGACCGACGGCCCCAAGATCCTCATCGTCGACGACGAGCCCAACATCCGCGACCTGCTCACCACCAGCCTGCGCTTCGCCGGCTTCGCCGTGCGCGCGGTCGGCAACGGCGCCCAGGCGATCTCCGCCGTGCTGGAGGAGGAGCCCGATCTCATCATCCTCGACGTCATGCTGCCTGACATGAACGGATTCGGCGTGACCAAGCGGCTGCGAGCATCCGGCTACACCGCTCCGATCCTGTTCCTCACGGCAAAGGACGACACCGAGGACAAGATCACGGGCCTCACCGTCGGCGGCGACGACTACGTCACCAAGCCGTTCAGCCTCGACGAGATCGTGGCCCGCATCAAGGCGATCCTGCGCCGCACCATGCAGGAGGAGGAGGACGCGGTCATCCGCGCCGGCGAGCTCACCATGGACCAGGACACCCACGAGGTCACCGTCGGCGCCGAGCCCGTCGAGCTCAGCCCCACCGAGTTCAAGCTGCTGCGCTACCTGATGCTCAACCCGAACCGGGTACTGAGCAAGGCGCAGATCCTCGACCACGTCTGGGAGTACGACTTCAACGGCGACGCGGG
>WOYR01000252.1 GCA_011620705.1 Microbacteriaceae bacterium
CGGTCGTTCACCGGCTCCCGCTACGATCCGGACCGTGGCCCAGCTGCAACGCCGACTCGGCATCCCATCCGCCACCGCGATCGGGGTGGCGTCGATGCTCGGCGCCGGGATCTTCTTCGTGTGGGCGCCCGCCGCCGCGGATGCCGGAACCGGCATCCTGCTCGCCCTCCCGCTCGCCGCGGTGGTCGCAGCGCTCAACGCGCTGAGCACGACGCGGCTCGCGATGGCTCATCCGGTGTCCGGGGGTGCATACGCCTACGGGCGCGCCGAGTTGGGGCCCGTGCCCGGTTTCATCGCGGGCGTGCTGTTCCTCGTCGGCAAGACGGCATCGGTGGCTGCCATCGCCTCCATCGCCGGTGCGTATCTGTGGCCGGGCTTCGAGAAGCCGGTCGCGGTGGCGGCGGTCGTCGTGCTGGCCACCGTGAACGCGACCGGCATCCGGAGCACGGCGGTGGTGAGCATCGCGATCGCCGCCTCGGTGGTCGCGGTACTGGCGGCGGTGCTGCTCGTCACGGCGGCGCAGGGCGCAGGATCTCCGCCGCGCACGCCGCTGCTGCTCACCGGCGGGCCGTTCGGCGTGCTGCGCGCGGCCGCGCTCATCTTCTTCACCTTCGCCGGGTATTCGCGGATCGCCACTCTCGGCGAAGAGGTCAAGAACCCCACCCGCACGCTGCCCCGCGCGGTGGTGGTGGCGCTGGCGGTCGTGCTGCTGCTCTCGTCGGCGATCGCGGTCGTGCTGCTGCTGCGCCTCGGCACCGCCGGGCTCGCGGCCAGCGCCTCGCCGCTGGCCGAGGCGGCCGGGCCGGGAACCGTGGTGGTCATCCGGATCACCGCGGCGGTGGCGTGCCTCGGCTCGCTGCTCAGCGTCCTGGCCGGACTCAGCCGCACCTCGCTGGCGATGGCACGCGACGGCGAACTGCCCGGCGGGCTCGCCCGGATCTCGGAGCGCACGGCGACGCCGCTGCCCGCCGAGATCACGGTCGCGATCGTGGGCGTCGCCGCCGTGCTGCTGCTCGATCCGGCCAGGCTGGTCGGCGTTTCGGCCTGCGCGGTGCTCGGCTACTACGCGATCGCCCACCTCGCCGCGATGGGTCGTGCTCGGCATCTCGGGGCGCGGGTGCCGCTTCTCGCCGTTCTCGGCCTGCTCGGCTGCGCCGCCCTCGCCCTGTCGACGCCGTGGCAGGCGATCGTCGCGGTTGCGCTGCTGGTGCTGCTCGCGCTCGGGGCGCGGGCGCTGGTCCGAAGGGTGCGCCGCGCGTAGCGTGAGCGCATGCCCCCCGCCGCCGAATCGCTGCTGCTGAGCCGGCTCGCGGCCGGGGTCGGAGTCGGGGCGGACGCTGCGGCGGGTGCCGTGAGCTTCACCGGGTCGGGAACGCTCGAATCCTTCTACCCGGTGTCGTCGCTCGCCTCGGCATCGGTTGCGGTGGCCGGCCTCGCGGCGGCCGAGCTTCGAACCGCTGCCGGTGTCGGTGCCGCTGCCGGCATCGGCGGCTCGGCGGTCGTCGTGGACCGCGCCCTGTCCGACGCCTGGTTCGGCTCCGCGCTGCGCCCGATCGGCTGGCAGCTGCCATCGGTGTGGGACCCGATCGCCGGTGACTACCGGTCGGTCGACGGCTGGATCCGCTTGCACACCAACGCGCCCCACCACCGTTCGGCCGCGCTGCGCGTGCTTGGCGTTCCCGCCGAGAGGGCCGCCGTCGCCGATGCGGTCGCGAGCTGGGCCGCCGGGGAGCTCGAGTCCGCCGTGGTCGCCGAGGGCGGCTGCGCCGCCGAGCTGCGCACACCGGCGGCGTGGGCTGCGCATCCGCAGGGTGCCGCCGTCATGGCGGAACCGCTCGTGCACCGCGAGCGCACCGGGGCGCCGGGGGATGCCGCGTCCTCCCGATGGGCGCCCACCGACGCCCAGCCGCTCGCCGGGCTCCGGGTGCTCGACCTGACCCGGGTGCTGGCCGGACCGGTGGCGACGCGCCTGCTCGCCGGCCTCGGCGCCCAGGTGCTCCGCATCGATCCGCCCTCATGGGAGGAGCCGGGCGTCGTGCCCGAGATGACCATCGGCAAGAGGGCTGCCCGGATCGACGCCCACGATCCGGCCGGACTCGAGCGGCTGCTCGAGCTCCTGGCGGGATCCGATGTGCTGGTCAGCGGGTACCGGGCGGATGCGCTGGAGCGGCTCGGGCTGGGCGATGCGGTGCGCGCAGCGCTCCGCCCCGGCCTGGTCGACGTGTCGCTCGACGCCTACGGCCACAGCGGGCCGTGGGCGAACCGCCGCGGATTCGACAGCCTGGTGCAGATGTCGAGCGGCATCGCGTCCGCCGGGCTGGACGCCGGCAGTTCCGAGAAGCCGACCCCGCTTCCGGTGCAGGCGCTGGATCACGCGACCGGCTATCTCGTCGCAGCCGCTGCTCTCGCCGGCCTGGCAGCACGGCTGCGCGACGGCGTCGGCACGCGCGCGCGGCTGTCGCTGGCGCGCACGGCGGTCGAGCTGGTGAACGCTCGCGCCCTCGGCGCGCGCCCCGCGCCCCGCGCCCGCCGTCGCGCCGCCTGGCGCAGCACGCCGCTCCCGACCCCGTGGGGCGCGGCCGAACTGCTGCCGCCGCCGCTCACCGTCGCCGGCCATCCGCTCGCCTGGGCGCTCCCGCCCCGCCCTCTCGGCTCCGACGACCCGCTGTGGCGATAGCCTGCGAATCGCTCAAGTCTGCGGGCGGAGCGACCGGGAGAGACGGGCTGCCTCGGCGGAGGATGACTAGTGCGAACTCGGTTCCGTCTCGATCTCGCTCCGGTCGCCGCTCCACAGCGTGTGGAAGATGCCGTCCTTGTCGACACGCCGGTAGGTGTGGGCGCCGAAGAAGTCGCGCTGCCCCTG
This sequence comes from Microbacteriaceae bacterium, assembly GCA_011620705.1. GTDB lineage: Bacteria > Actinomycetota > Actinomycetes > Actinomycetales > Microbacteriaceae > Lysinimonas. The sequence goes on from WOYR01000252.1 coordinate 2,864, forward strand.
GATGAGCGCTGCGGGCAGGCGCTCGGCCCGCAGTCCGTCGTAGTAGGCGAGCGAGGAGGAGAACGCCGGCGATGGCACGCCGGAGTGGGCGGCCGTCGAGACGATCCGGCGCCATGAGCCCTGCGCCCGGTCGAGCGCTTCGACGAAGTAGGGCGCGGTCAAGAGCGCGACCAGGCCGCTGTCGCTCGCGTACGCCTCGGTGATCCGGTTGAGGAACTGCGCGCGGATGATGCAGCCGCCGCGCCAGATCTTGGCGATGTCGCCCTTCTTGATGTCCCAGCCGTACTGCGCGGCGCCGGCGGCGATCTCGTCGAAGCCCTGCGAGTAGGCGACGATCTTCGAGGCGAAGAGAGCGAGGCGGACGTCCTCGATGAAGACATCCGTGTCCTCGATCGTCCAGGTGTCGATCGGTCCGGGCAGCACCGCCGCGGCCTTGCGCTGCTCGGGCTTCGACGACAGGCTGCGCGCGAACACGGCCTCGGCGATCCCCGAGACCGGCACGCCGAGGTCGAGGGCGGTCTGCACCGTCCACGCGCCGGTGCCCTTCGCGCCGGCCTGGTCGAGGATGAGGTCGACGAGCGGCTTGCCGCTCGCCGCATCCACCTGCTTCAGCACTTCTGCGGTGATCTCGATCAAGTAGCTCTCCAGCTCGCCCTTATTCCACTGGGCGAAGACATCCGAGATCTCGGCGGGGCTGAGCCCTGTGCCGTGGCGGATGAGGTCGTAGGCCTCCGCGATCAGCTGCATGTCGGCGTATTCGATGCCGTTGTGCACCATCTTCACGAAGTGGCCCGCGCCGTCGGTGCCGACGTGGGTGACGCAGGGCTCGCCCTCGGCGACCGCGGCGATCGACTTCAGGATCGGGCCGATGGTCGTCCACGCCTGCGCCGATCCGCCTGGCATGATCGACGGTCCGTTGAGCGCGCCCTCCTCCCCGCCCGAGATGCCGGCGCCGACGAAGTCGATCCCGGTCTCGCGCACCGCCTTCTCGCGGCGGATGGTGTCGGTGAAGAGAGAGTTGCCGCCGTCGATGATGATGTCGCCGGGCTCGAACACCTTCACGAGCTCGTCGATCACGGCATCGGTCGCCTTGCCGGCCTGCACCATGATCAGCGCGGTGCGGGGCTTCGAGATGGATGCCGCGAACGAGGCGTAGTCGGCGCTGGGAACGAAGCCGGCCTCCGGGTGCTCATCCATGAGCGCCTGCGTCTTGTCGTAGTGCCGGTTGAAGATCGCCACCGTGTTGCCCTTGCGGCTGGCGAGGTTGCGCGCCAGGTTGGCGCCCATCACCGCCAGTCCGACGACGCCGATGTTCGCAGAAGCGGAGCGGGAGGTGGACGCTTTTTCGTCGTGGGACGCCATGGCTCCAGGCTACCGTTGGCTCGACGCTGCAGAACGGAGGGACCACCATGCCCGACCGACTCCGCGTGGTGATCGCCACCGCGCAGACGACAGAGAACATCGAGTTGCTGCGCATGCGAGAGCCCCGGCTCGACGTGGTCTTCGAACCGGAGTTGCTGGGTCCTCCCTCGGAGAACTGGATGGTGCGCCATGAGCGCACCCCCGAGCAGCAGCGGCGGTTCGACGAGTTGCTGGACTCCGCCGATGCGCTGTTCGGGGTACCGGACCAGTCGAGCAAGGCTCTCGCGCGCGTGGTGGCCGCGAACCCCGGCCTGCGCTGGGTGCACACCATCCCGGCGGGCGGCGGGCAGCAGGTGAAGGCCGCCGGGCTCGACCCTGATGCGCTGGCCCGCATCGTCTTCACCACCTCGGCGGGGGTGCACGCCGAGCCGCTCGCCGAGTTCGCGGTGTTCGGCGTGCTCGCAGGGGCGAAGCTCCTGCCGCAGCTGCGGGCGGCGCAGATCCGGCATGAGTGGATGCCGCGGGTGGCGATGGGGCTGGCCCCCGACATGACGGTCGCGGTGGTCGGGCTCGGAGCGATCGGGCGGCTCACGGCATCCAAGCTGGCCGGGCTCGGCTACCGCGTCGTCGGCGTCCACCGGCGCAAGGTCCAAGCGGAGGGCGTCGCCCAGATCTACCCGGTCGAGAAGCTCGCCGAGGTCGCGGCGACCGCGGATGCGATCGTGCTGGCCCTTCCGGCCACGGCGCAGACCGAGCGGATGCTCAGCCGCGAGGTGCTCGCCGCGATCAAGCCGGGCGCTTCCGTCGTGAACGTGGGGCGGGGGAGCACGGTCGACGAACCAGCGCTCGCCGAGGCGCTGGCGGAAGGCCGCGTCGGCTTCGCCGCCCTCGACGTGACGGCGGTCGAGCCGCTGCCCGCGGACAGCCCGCTCTGGGATCTGCCGAATGCGCTGATCAGCCCGCACACCGCGGCGATCAGCCCGCACGAGTCGCGGTTGATCGTCGAGCTGTTCGCGGCGAACGCGAGCGCGTTCCTCGACGGGCTCCCGCTGAAGAACGTGGTGAACACCGTGGAGTTCTACTGAGCTAGACTCGACCCGAACTTCGGCGAGGGAAGCTGCGCCAGCGGCATCCGTGATCGACGCGGTGAACGGCTCCTCGGTCTGATGTGCTCGAGTCGTTTGGCGTTCGATGGGTTGTTCCACCCGGCCGGCACTCCAGACGAAAGAAGAACCACCATGGCTGACGACAACAAGCTGGTCGCGGAACCCCGCACCTCCTTCGGCAAGGGCGCGGCCCGTAAGATCCGCGCAGCCGGCAAGATCCCCGCGGTCATCTACGGCCACGGCACCGACCCGCAGCATGTGACCCTGCCCGGCCACGAGGTCGGGCTCATCCTGCGCAAGGCGAACCAGGTGCTCGACCTCGACATCTCCGGCACGAGCCAGCTCGCGCTGGTGAAGGACGTGCAGAAGGACCCGGTGCGCCAGATCATCGAGCACCTCGACCTGATCGTGGTCCGCAAGGGCGAGAAGGTCACCATCGACGTTCCGGTGCATGTCGAAGGCGAGGCCGTCGCCGGTTCGACGGCGGCGCTGGACGCGAACACGATCTCGCTCGAAGCGGAGGCCACCAGCATCCCGGAGCGGATCGTCGTCGATATCGAGGGCCTCGAGGCTGGCAGCCAGATCCTCGCGAAGGACCTGAAGCTTCCTGCGGGCACGTCGCTGATCAGCGATCCAGAGACCCTCGTCATCAACGTGACCGCCGAGACCGAGCAGGATCTGGGCGAGACGGAGTCCGCAGAGTCGGGCGCCGCCGAGGGTGCTGCCACCGGCGAAGGCGCCGAGGGTTCCGCGGGCGCCGGCGCCGAGGCGCCGACCGAGGCGGCGGAGTAGCCCAGCTCCTCGTGGCGGACGACAGCTGGCTGGTGGTCGGGCTCGGCAATCCAGGGCCCGGCTACGCCGGCCACCGCCACAACGTCGGCCAGATGGCCCTGGCCGAACTGGCGCATCGCACCTCGGCGGCCTTCAGATCGCACAAGGCGGACGCCGCGGTGGCCGAGGCGCGCCTGACCCCGGGAGGGCCGAAGCTGATCCTGGCGAAGCCGAACACTTTCATGAACCTGTCCGGCGGTCCGGTCGCGCGGCTGCTGCGCTTCTACCAGTTGGATGCGGCGCGGCTGATCGTGCTGCATGACGAGCTCGACATCCCCTTCGACACCATCCGGGTGAAGAGCGGCGGGGGGCACGGCGGCCACAACGGAGTGCGGGACATCGCCGCCGCCATCGGCACGCCCGACTTCACCCGCGTGCGCATCGGCATCGGCCGCCCTCCCGGCCGCCAGGATGCCGCCGACTTCGTGCTCAAGCCCTTCACCGGCGCCGAGCGGGAGGCGCTGCCGTCGTTGCTGGCGGACGCGGCCGACGCGACCGAGCTCGTCATCACCGAGGGGCTGCCGGTGGCGCAGGCCCGCTTCCACGCGCCGAAGTAGCGATGTGGTCGGCGGGGGTCCGTAGACTCTGACGAGTGGCATTCGAGCGCTTGATCACCGGGCTCTCGCGCGCCCGCACGATCGACGCGGCCCTCGACAGCGCCGGCGGCGACGCTGATTTCTCCCTCGTGGACGGGATGCGCGTGCCCCTGCTCGCGGCTCTGCTCGAGAGGCGCGGCGGACCGCAGGCGCTGCTCGCCGTCACCGCCACCTCCCGCGAGTCGGAGGGTGTGCTCGCCGCCTTCCGCAGCTGCCTCCCCACCGCGACGGTGCTCGCCCTGCCCGCCTGGGAGACGCTGCCGCACGAGCGTCTCAGCCCGAGCGCCGAAACCGTCGGCGCCCGGCTCAGGGCTCTGCGCACGCTCGACGCCTGGGCGAAGAAGCCCGCGTCCGAACGCGGCGGGCATCTGATCGTGGTGGCGAGCGTGCGGGCCGCGCTCCAACCCCTGGCCCCCGGCCTGACGGCAGTCGAACCCGTCGTGCTGACGGCGAAAGGACGCGGCTACGATCTGGCGGGTCTCAGCATCCGGCTCATCGAGTTGGCCTATGCGCGGGTCGACCTGGTGACGCGCCGCGGCGAGTTCGCGGTGCGCGGCGGCATCCTCGACGTGTTCCCGCCCGATGCGCAGCACCCGGTGCGCGCCGAGTTCTTCGGCGACGAGCTGGAGCAGCTGCGCGCCTTCTCGGTCGCCGATCAGCGCTCGCTGCCCGGCGCGGTCGAGAGCGCAGAACTGGCGCCGAGCCGCGAACTGCTGCTGACGGATGCGGTGCGCCGGCGCGCCCGCGAGATGGAGCACGAGTTCCCCACGCTCGCGCCGATGCTCGCGAAGATCGCCGAGGGCATCCCGGTGGAGGGGATGGAGGCGCTCGCACCCGCCCTGCTCGGCACCCTGGTGCCGTTGACCGACTACCTGCCCGCGGATGCCGCGATCGCGATCCTCGGCCCCGAGCGCGTCTCGACGCGCGCCGTCAGCCTGGCCGAGACGAACAAGGAGTTCCTCGACGCCGCGTGGAATGCCGCGACGGCCGGGGCGCAGGCGCCCATCGACCTGGGTGCGGGCGACTTCCTCACCGTCGCCGGGCTGCACACGGCGGCTGGCGGCCGCGCCTGGTGGACGCTGAGCCCCTTCGACGCCGACGACGACGAGGTCATCCGGATCGAGGCCGACGCCGTCCCCAGCTTCGCCGGTCAGCCCGACGGAGCGGTCGACCACGTCGTCCAGTTGCTGAGGCAGGGGTGGACCGTTGCGATCGCCGCCGCAGGCCCCGGCCTCGTGGAGCGCGCCGCTGACGTGCTCGCGGCGCGGGAGGCGGCAGCCCGTCCGGTCGACGCGTTCCCGGCCGAGCCGGAAGCGGGCGTCGCCTATCTGGTGATGGGCGCGGTCGAGGCGGGCTTCGAGATCCCCGAGAGCAAGCTCGCCCTGCTCAGCGAAGCCGAGTTCTACGGCCGTGCCGCCGGCGTCGACTCCCGCCAGGTCAAGCGGCTGGCGAGCCGACGCAAGAACGTGGTCGATCCGCTGCAGCTGCGCGCCGGCGACTACGTGGTGCACCAGACCCACGGCATCGGCCGCTTCGTCGAGCTCGTGCAGCGGGAGGTGCCGAGCGGGCAGCGCACGGCGCGCGGTCCGCTCGGCACGAGCGTCACCGCCGACAAGGTGCTGCGCGATTACCTGGTGATCGAATACGCGCCGAGCAAGCGCGGCATGCCCGGCGACAGGCTCTACGTCCCCACCGAGCAGCTCGACCTGCTCACCCGCTATGTGGGCGGCGAGAGCCCGGCGCTCAGCAAGCTGGGCGGCTCGGACTGGGCGGCCGCGAAGGGCAAGGCGCGCAAGGCGGTGCGCGACATCGCCGTCGAACTGGTCAAGCTCTACAGCGCCCGGATGGCGAGCACCGGGCACGCCTTCCCGCCCGACACCCCCTGGCAGCGCGAGCTGGAGGAGGCGTTCCCGTTCGTCGAGACCCCCGACCAGCTATCGACCATCGACGAGGTCAAGGCGGACATGGAGCGCGCCATCCCGATGGACCGCCTGATCTCGGGCGATGTCGGCTACGGCAAGACCGAGATCGCGGTGCGGGCCGCGTTCAAGGCGGTGCAGGACGGCAAGCAGG
>WOYR01000099.1 GCA_011620705.1 Microbacteriaceae bacterium
GAAGTCGTCAGCGCCGTCCGAAAGGCCGGTGCTCCGGTCGGTGTTCGGGTTCACAAGGCTCTGGTCGTCGGCTGGGCCGTCGGTGGACAGTGCATCCACGAGTTCTCCTTTTCGAAGCTTGGAGGCGCCGACGAGGCCGCGCTCGGCGGCGAGCGCCTGCAGCTCGGGGAGCCTGAGACGGCTCAGATCGGCACGGGAATCGACATCGGTCACGGGCTGAGGTTCCTTTGATTCGACCCGGGCACAGAACGCCCGGGGGATCGGCATTCGCCGTGCGCGGGTCTGGTGCCTGCCGATGGAATGCAGGGGCGGGAGTCCGCGGGGTGGCGATGCCGGTGGGATTCGCATCCAGGCTCTTGATGGACGCTGGGGGTCAGGCCACCGCGTCTGCCGAATGCACCATCACTGTAGCACCCTTGAAGTCGACGGCGAGCAGCAGGCACTCCCAGGGCGTGGTCGCGTGCTCCGCGATGAGTTCTGCGGCGCGCAGGCGCTGCGCGGGATCGCTGCAGAGCACGAGCAGCGAAGGGCCGGCACCCGAGACCACGGCTGCGAGACCGTGCTCGCGCAGCATCCGGATCAGGGAATCGGTCTCGGGCATGGCGCTCGCCCGGTAGCTCTGGTGCAGCTTGTCCTCCGTTGCGGCGAGCAGCAATTCGGGGCTCTGGATGAGTGCGGCGATCAGCAGCGCCGAGCGCGAGACGTTGAAGATGGCGTCCTCATGGGGCACCGATTCCGGCTGCAGGCTGCGAGCGAGCGCCGTCGACATGGTCGCAATCGGCACCGCCACCAGGGGCGAGACCCCGCGATGCACGATGAGCTTCTTGTAGCGAGGGCCCTCGGGGGTGACCCAGGCGATCGTCAGGCCGCCGAACAGGGCGGGGGCGACATTGTCCGGATGCCCTTCCAACGCGGTCGCGAGAGCGAGCAGCTGCTGCGAGTCCACCTCCACGACGCCCTCGAGCAGCCCCTTGGCGGCCATGACGCCGGAGACGATGGCGGCGCCCGATGAGCCCATCCCCCTGCCGTGCGGGATGGAGTTGCGCGCGTGCACCTCGAGGCCGGGCAGTTCGTAGCCGAGCTGCTCGAAGGCGTAGGCGATCGAGCGCACCACGAGGTTGCTCTCGTCGCCCGGGACCTCACCCCGGCCGACCCCCTCCACCGTGACGGTCGCACCGGGGGCGTCGCGGACCGAGACCGTCACCTCGTCGTAGAGCGAGAGCGCGAGCCCCAGCGTGTCGAAGCCGGGGCCGAGGTTGGCGGTGGTGGCAGGGACCTTCACCTGCACCGAGCGGCCGCGCAGCTCTACGCGCTTTGCGGCACCGCCCTTCGGAGCGGCTGGTGCGGCGCTCATGCGCCGGCCGGCGCCGCCGCCACCAGGCCGAGCACCTCGGCGATGGCCGCGGTGTCGATCGGGACGACGGTCGGCCGCACCTCGCCGCCGTCCGCGGTGCGCAGGGCCCACTGCGGGTCCTTGAGGCCGTGGCCGGTGACGGTCAGCACCACGGTCGAGCCTTTCGGGATCTCGCCGGCGGCACTGCGTTCCAGCAGACCCGCGACGCTGATCGCCGAGGCCGGCTCGACGAAGATGCCGACCTCGGCCGAGAGGATGCGGTGGGCGGCGAGGATGTCGGCGTCCGAGATCGCGCCGAAGTAGCCGTTCGTCTCCTCGCGCGCCGCGAGCGCGAGCTCCCACGACGCCGGGTTGCCGATCCGGATCGCGCTCGCGATCGTCTCGGGGTTCTTGACGATCTCGCCGCGGACGATCGGGGCGCTGCCCTCGGCCTGGAAGCCGAACATCCGCGGCCGCTTCGTGGTGGTTCCGCGCGCCGCGTCCTCGGCGTAGCCGCGCGCGTATGCCGTGTAGTTTCCGGCATTGCCGACCGGGATGAAATGGAAGTCTGGAGCGTCGCCGAGCACCTCGACCACCTCGAACGCCGCGGTCTTCTGCCCCTCGATCCGGTCGTTGTTGACCGAGTTGACCAGGTGCACCGGGTACTGCGCCGCGAGTTCGCGGGCGATGTCGAGGCAGTCGTCGAAGTTGCCCTGCACCTGCAGCAGCTGGGCGTTGTGGGCGATCGCCTGGGCCAGCTTGCCCATCGCGATCTTGCCCTCCGGCACCAGCACGGCGGCGGTGATCCCGGCATGCGCCGCATAGGCGGCAGCCGACGCCGATGTGTTGCCGGTGCTGGCGCAGATCACGGCCTTGGCTCCGCGCTCGACGGCTTTGGAGACCGCCATCGTCATGCCGCGGTCCTTGAAGGAGCCGGTGGGATTCATCCCCTCGAATTTGACCAGCACCTTCGCGCCGGTACGGGCGGACAGTGCATCGGCCGGGATGAGCGGGGTGCCGCCCTCGCCGAGGGTGACGACCGGGGTCGCGTCGCTCACGTCGAGCCGGTCCGCGTACTCGCGCAGAACGCCGCGCCACTGCCGGTGAGTGGGCTGCTGGGCCATCAGTCGTTGTCCTTCGAAGTCGTGGTCTGTGCCTGGAGAGGTGCCCGTCTGGCGCCTAGTCCGCGCCCTCGACCCGCAGCACACTGGTCACCGCGGTGACCACCTCGCTGGCTCCGAGGGCGGCAACGGTGTCGGCGAGAGCGCCCTCCGCCGCCCGATGCGTTCCGATCACCAGGGTAGCGGTGGCATCAGCCCGTTCGGAGCCGGGGGTCTGCTCGACGGCTTCGACCGAGACGCCGTGCTCGCTGAACAGGGTGGCGATCTGAGCGAGCACCCCCGGCCGATCGGCGACCTCCAGGGTGATCTGATACCGGGTCACCACGCTCGAGATCGGGAGGATCGGCAGGTTGGCGTTGGTCGACTCCGCGACCCCCGGGCCGCCGATCACATGCCTGCGCGCGGCCGAGACGACATCGCCGAGCACCGCAGACGCGGTCTGGATGCCGCCGGCTCCTGCCCCGTAGAACATCAGGCTGCCTGCGGCCTCCGCCTCCAGGAACACGGCGTTGTTCGCCCCGTGCACCGCCGCGAGCGGATGCGTGACCGGCACCAGGGCCGGATGCACGCGGGCGCTGACCCCCTCGATCCCGGTCTCCGGATCGATGATCCGCTCGCACACGGCGAGCAGCTTGACCACGAAGCCGGCCTTGCGGGCCGAGACGACCTGCGCGTGGGTGACCCGCGAGATCCCCTCGCGGTGCACCAGCTCGAGCGGAACCGTGGTGTGGAACGCCAGGCTGGCCAGGATCGCGGCCTTCTGCGCGGCGTCGATGCCCTCGATATCGGCGGTCGGGTCGGCTTCGGCGTAGCCGAGCTCCGTGGCGGCGGCGAGCGCCTCATCGAGCGTGCCGCCCTCGACGTCCATCCGGTCGAGGATGTAGTTCGTCGTGCCGTTCACGATGCCCAGGATGCGGTGCACCCGGTCGCCGGCGAGCGAGTCGCGCAGCGGACGGATGATCGGGATCGCCCCGCCGACTGCGGCCTCGTAGTAGAGCTGCGCACCCACCTGCTCCGCCACCTCGAACAGTTCGGGACCGTGCGTCGCCAGCAGTGCCTTGTTGGCGGTGATCACGTCGGCGCCGGAGTTGAGCGCGAGCATCAGGTACTCGCGGGCGGGCTCGATGCCGCCCATCAGCTCGATCACGATGTCGGCGCCGAGGATGAGCGAGCGCGCATCGGTGGTCAGCAGCTGCTTCGGGATCGCGGGGTCGCGGGGCGCGTCCAGGTCGCGGACGGCCACCCCCACCAGCTCCAGGCCCGCGCCGACCCTGCCCGCGAGCTCATCGCCGTGCTCGAGCAGCAGCGCCGCGACCTGCGCGCCGACGGCCCCGGCCCCGAGCAGGGCGATGCGGAGGTTGCGGTACTCGATCATTCCGGTGCATCCCCACGGCCGGGACGGCCGTCGGCGCCGGCGTCGCGGCCGAGCTCGGAGATGACCTCCGCTCCAAGCCCCGGCGCGCCCATGTCCCGGCCGAGCAGATCGGCCTCAGTCTCGCGGCGCACGATGACCCTGGCCGCGCCGTCCTTCACGGCGACGACCGCGGGCCGGCCGAGGTAGTTGTAGTTGCTCGCCAGCGACCAGCAGTAGGCGCCGGTGGCGGGGACCGCGGCCAGATCGCCCGGTTCCACGTCGCCAGGGAGGTAGTCGGCGCGCACGACGATGTCGCCGCTCTCGCAGTGCTTGCCGGCCAGGCGGATCAGGGCGGCGGCGGCATCCGACGAGCGGTTCGCCAGGCGCACCGAGTAGTCGGCCTGATACAGGGCTGCCCGGATGTTGTCGCTCATGCCGCCGTCGACGCTGACGTACTTGCGCACGGCCGTCGAGGCGGCCGAGCCGGTGGGCACCGCCTCGGGGAGCGGCACCTCCACGTCTTTCACCGTTCCGATCTCGTAGAGCGTGACGGTCGACGGCCCGATGATCGCCCGTCCGGGTTCCACCGCGATCCCGGGCACCGGGATGCCGAGCGCGGCGCACTCCGCGGCGACGACCCGTGCGAGATCCTGCGCGATCGTCGCGATCGGAGTGACCTCGTCGGCGCTGGTGTACGCGATGCCGAAGCCCCCGCCGAGGTTGAGTTCAGGCACATCGCCCCCGGTGAGGAGCTCGGCGTGCACCCTCAGGAGCCGGCGCGCGGCCTCGGCGAAGCCGTCCGACTCGAAGATCTGCGAACCGATGTGCGAGTGCAGGCCGAGGAAGCGCAAACTCGGCTGGGCACGGATGAGCGCCACCGCAGCGGCTGCCTCGGTCAGCGGCACCCCGAACTTCTGGTCCTCATGCGCTGTGGCCAGGAACTCGTGGGTGGAGGCGTGCACCCCGCTGTTGATGCGCAGCCGCACCGGCTGAACGCGGCCGTGCCTCTCGGCGGCGGCGGCGACGCGGCCGATCTCGACGACGCTGTCGAGAACGATCGCGCCGACGCCGGCAGCGACGCCGCGGTCGATCTCGGCGAGGCTCTTGTTGTTGCCGTGGAACCCCAAGCGGGCCGGGTCGACGTCCGCCGCGAGGGCGACCGCCAGCTCTCCCCCGCTGCAGATGTCGATGTTCAGGCCGGCCGCGACCATCCAACGGGCGATCTCGGTGCTCAGGAAAGCCTTGCCGGCGTAGTAGACGTGCGCGGTCGATCCGATCGCGGTGAAGGCGCCCTGGAACGCGGTCAGGACGTCGGTGGCACGCGACAGGGCGTCGTCCTCGTCGACGACGTACAGCGGAGTGCCGAACTGCGCCGCGAGCTCGACCGCCGGGGCACCGGCGAGCGTGACGACGCCCGATGCCGTCCGCGCCGCATTCCGCGGCCACACCGCCGCCGCGAGCGCGTTCGCGTCATCCGGGTGGCGGAGCCAGCCCGGCGCGAGAGGGTTCGCGGTCATCAGACCTCACGTTGGTCGTCGGAACGAAGAGTGAGGCGAGCGAACCCGGCTTGGTCCCTGAAGCCGACTCCAACTCTACTGCTCCCGCGAAAGTACGGGCTTCTGCGCGCTCTCGCGGGTGAGAGCACGGACTTATGCGTACTTTCGCGGGGGGCAGGGCGGGGCGCTCAGCGCCCGATGAGCGTGAAGACGCCGACGACGACGAGGGCGATGCCCACCGCGAAATACACGACGCCGAGCGGCGGCCGCTTCTTGACGGCCTCACCCCGCGCCTCGGCCTCAGCGGTGCCGGTGCGCACGCGCCTGTTGTCGTTGCGGATGATGAGCACGAACACCGCGACCGCCACGACGACGATCACGACCAGGATGACGATCTCCCACGGGTTCACGCTCAGCTCTCCAATCGGGACTTGCTCGCCTTGCTCATGGGCAGCTCCCCATGGTCGAGAACGCGCTGCTGCCGAGTGCGGCTCCGCCGCCGGAGAAGCCGAGCACCAGCTCGGCGCCGACCACCTTCGCCGAACTCAGCCGGAGGGCCTCTGGCAGGTACTGGGCGACGCAGAGGGACTGCTGCTTCAGCAGCGGACGGGCGATCGAGCCGAGCACCGGATCGGCGAGCAGCTGAGACTGGGTGAATGCCTTGCCGGAGACGGTGATGCTCGTCGGGGTGAAGGCGAGCCTGCCGTTCTGCGCGGAGGGTGACAGGCCGAGGCTGATCGGGACGGCGAGGAAGAGCACCGGCACGGTCGCCGTCGCCATGATCTGCTGATGCTCCAGGGAGATCGAGTCCAGCTCCACTCCGCTCAAGCGGGAGGCGAGCGCCGCCAGGTCCTTCTCGCTCACGGCATAGCTCACCGCGAACTCGCCCAGCGGCCGGCCCTGGTCCAGCGGCACCTGCGTCGCGTGCAGCACCGCCGAGCCGCGCAGCTCGCCGAAGGCGAGCCTCGGGATCGCCACATCGACATCCGTGAGCTCGCCGTTGACAGCCTGGAGCAGCACAGGGCCGCCGCCGATGGCGACGTGGACCTCCGTGCCGGTGGGGAGCCCCAGCGACGACACGAGTTGGGTCGCGATACGGTTCTGCGCGTAGCTCCTGGCCGCGGCATCCGCGACGAAGAAGCCGGCGATCAGCACGATGACCACGACGGCGATCGTCACGAGCGGCCACACCCGGCGCCGCCTGCGCGGAGCGTTCGGCGGCGCCGCCGCGTCCGACGGCATCCGGTTCGACGGCGTCCGGCTCGACGGCATCCGGTTCGACGGCGTCCGGCTCGACGGCGCCCGGCTCGACGGCGGCACGGCGGTCACGCTACATCCGTTCCGGCGCGCTCGTGCCGACCAGCCCCAGACCGTTGCGCAGCACCTGGCCTGTCGCGTCGTTGAGCCAGCGGCGGGTCTCGTGCACCGCCTCGACCTCGGCATCGCCCTGCGGGATGACGCGGCAGGCGTCGTACCAGCGGTGGTAGCTGCCCGCCAGCTCCTCGAGGTAGCGCGCGACGCGGTGCGGTTCGCGGAACTCCGCAGCCTGCAGCGCCACCCGCGGAAAATCGGCGAGCACCCCCAGCAGCGCGCTCTCGCTCTCGTGCCCGAGCAGGGCTGCGTCGAAGCGGCCGCGCGGCACCCCCGCCGCGTCGGCATTCCGGGCGACCGCCTGGGTGCGGGCGTGCGCGTACTGCACATAGAACACCGGGTTGTCGTTGGTGCGCCTCGTGAGCAGCTCGAGATCGATGTCGAGATTCGAATCCATCGAGCTGCGCACCAGGGCGTAGCGGGCGGCGTCCACCCCGACGGCCTCGACGAGGTCTTCGAGCGTGACGACGGTGCCTGCGCGTTTGGACATCCTGACCGGTTCGCCGTCCTGGATCAGGTTGACCATCTGGCCGATGAGGATCTCGAGGTTCACGTACGGCACATCCCCGAACGCCGCCGTCATCGCCATGAGGCGGCGCACGTAGCCGTGGTGGTCGGCGCCGAGCAGGATGAGGTTGCGCTCGAAGCCGCGCTCGCGCTTGTTGAGGTAGTACGCGAGGTCGCCCGAGATGTACGCGGCTTGGCCGTCGCTCTTGATCACGACGCGATCCTTGTCGTCGCCGAACTCCGTGGTGCGCAGCCAGGTGGCGCCGTCGGCCTCGTAGATGTGGCCGAGTTCTCGCAGGCGGGCGACGGCGTGCTCGACGGCGCCGGATTCGTGCAAATCGTTCTCGTGGAAGTACACGTCGAAGTCGACGCCGAAATCGTGCAGGCTCGCCTTGATGTCGCCGAACATCAGCTCGATCCCGACCGAGCGGAAGGTCTCCTGGAGCTCGGCGGGCGGCAGCGAATCCAACTCGCCGGGATAGCTCTCGATCACCCGCGCGGCGATGTCGAGGATGTACCCGCCGCCGTAGCCGTCTTCCGGCGCCGGCTCGCCCCGGTACGCGGCCACCAGGCTGCGCGCGAAGCGGTCGATCTGGCTCCCGTGGTCGTTGAAGTAGTACTCGCGGGTCACCAGGGCGCCCTGCGCCTCGAACAGGCGGGCCAGGCTGTCGCCGACGGCCGCCCAGCGGGCGCCGGCGACCGTGATCGGGCCGGTCGGATTGGCCGAGACGAACTCGAGATCCATCGGCACACCCTGGTAGAGGGTGCCGCGGCCGTACTCCTCGCCCGCCTCCACGATCTTCCGGGCCAGCAGGCCCGCCGCCGCCGCGTCGAGGGTGATGTTGAGGAAGCCGGGGCCGGCCACCTCGGCCCTCGCGATCCCGTCGACCTCGGCCAAGGCGGCCGCCAGGGATGCCGCGAACTCCCGCGGATCCAACTCGAACCGCTTGCCCAGCTTCAGCGCCACATTGGAGGCCCAGTCGCCGTGATCGCGGTTGCGCGGACGTTCGAGAGTCACGTCATCCGCCCCGACCTCATCGGCTCGACCGCCGACCGTCGCGCGGACGGCGTCCAGCAGAGTCGCGGTCAATTCGGCGGGATTCACAAGGAGCGATCCTACCCAGGCCCGCTGTTGCCGGCCGCCGCTGCGTGTCTCGGACGGCGCCCAGCCGAAGCGGCGCACAATGGAGCATGCCTGGAATCCGCCGTGCCGTCGTGCCCATGGCCATCGCCGTGCTCGGGATCGCCGCGCTGAGCGGGTGCGTCCCGACGGCCGCGCCGACCCCCAGCCACTCCGCCGCGAGCGGGACGCCGACCGCCGGCCCGACCGCGACCCGCACGTCGGCGCCCAGCCCGACGGCCTCCTCGATCCCGGTCACGATCGGCTGCAGCACCCTCATCACCCCGGACGACATGTACGCGTTCAATCCGAACTTCGGACTGCTCGACAGCTTCACCCCGGCAGCGGGCAGCGCAGCCGCCACCGCCAAGTCGGAGCAGGGCATCGCCTGCCGCTGGAGCAACCAGACCAGCGGAGACACCATCGACATCTCGGTGGCCCATCTCGACTCCGCGAGCATCGAGACCCTCAAGAACGACGCCGTCGAGAAGAGCACCCTGGTGCCCAC
>WOYR01000180.1 GCA_011620705.1 Microbacteriaceae bacterium
GCCTCGGCGATCGAGCCGGTCTCCACGAGATCCGCGAACGAGACGATCTCGGCCTTGATGAAGCCGCGCTCGAAGTCGCTGTGGATGACGCCGGCCGCCTGCGGGGCCTTGTCGCCCTTGTGGATGGTCCAGGCCCGCGACTCCTTCGGGCCGGCGGTCAGATAGGTCTGCAGCCCGAGCGTGTCGAAGCCGATCCGGGCGAGCTGGTCGAGGCCGCTCTCGGTCTGGCCGGTGGACTCCAGCAGTTCGGCTGCGTCGGCTGCGTCGAGGTCCTTGAGCTCCGACTCGATCTTGGCGTCGAGGAACACGGCGTGAGCGGGCGCGACCAGGGCTTCGAGCGACGCTTTGCGGGCGGCATCCCTCAGCAGCGCCTCGTCGACGTTGAAGACGTAGATGATCGGCTTGGCGGTGAGCAGGCCCAGGTCCTTGAGCAGGATCAGCTCGACACCCTTGGCGGCCGAGAGCGGCGCGCCGGCATCGAGAGCGGCCCGGGCGGCGAGCGCGGCATCCAGAACCGCGGGTTCCAGCTTCTTGCCGCGCACCTCCTTCTCGAGGCGCGGGATCGCCTTCTCGAGGGTCTGCAGGTCGGCGAGCGCGAGCTCGGTGGTGATGGTCTCCAGATCGGATGCCGGGTTCACCTCGCCGGCGACGTGCACCACGTCCGAATCGGCGAAGCCGCGAACGACTTCGGCGATCGCGTCCGCCTCGCGGATGTTGGCCAGGAACTGGTTGCCCAGCCCCTCCCCCTCGCTCGCGCCCTTCACGATGCCGGCGATGTCGACGAACGACACGGTCGCCGGCACGATGCGCTCGCTGTGGAAGAGCTCGCTGAGCGTGTCGAGGCGGGCGTCCGGCAGGTTCACGACGCCGACGTTGGGCTCGATCGTGGCGAAGGGGTAGTTCGCCGCGAGCACGTCGTTCTTGGTGAGCGCGTTGAAGAGGGTGGACTTGCCGACGTTGGGCAGGCCGACGATGCCGATGGTGAGAGCCACGAGGGTCAAGGCTACCGGGCCGCTCGTCTCGGGATTCGGCACAGCTGGGCGCGCCTCGGCCCGCTGTCGGAGCCGCGTGCGAGAGTCGGGGACGTGCCGCTCGACTTCACCGCCATCGACTTCGAGACGGCCAACGGCTCCGCCGCGAGCGCCTGCTCGGTCGGGCTGGTGAAGGTGCGCGACGGCCAGATCGTCGACCGGATCGGGTGGTTCATCCAGCCGCCGCCCGGACACGACCACTTCGTCGACTGGAACATCCGCATCCACGGCATCACGCCCCAGATGGTCGAGGGCGCCCCGAGCTGGACCGAGCAGCTGGTCGACCTGGTTGCCTTCGCCGAGGACGACATCCTGGTCGCTCACAACGCGGGCTTCGACATGGGCGTCATCAAGTCGGCATGCGCGGCGACCGGGATCGCCACGCCCGGCTACTCCTACCTCTGCAGCCTGCAGGTGGCGCGCAAGACCTACACGCTGGACTCCTACCGCCTGCCGGTCGCCGCGAGAGCCGCCGGCTTCGAGGATTTCGCCCACCACGACGCGGTCGCCGACTCGGAGGCCTGCGCCGCGATCATGATCCACGCGGCGGATCGCTGGGGTGCGATCGACCTGCCGGAGCTCGCGTCCCTGGCCGGCGTGCGGCTGAGCAGCACCGTCCCGGTCGTCGCGGCCGCCGCCGGTTAGTCATCGGCCGGCGCCGAGCAAGCTGCGCATAGGCTGACCGGATGCCGGATCCGGACCTGTGGGATGTGATCGTCGTCGGAGCCGGCCCCGCGGGATCGAGCGCGGCGCGGGTCGCCGCCGAGGCCGGAGCCCGGGTGCTGCTGCTCGACCGCGCCCGCTTCCCGCGCTACAAGACCTGCGGCGGCGGCATCACGGGCTTCTCCCTGCGGGCGATGCCGGATGCCGCGCGCGCGGCGTTCGAGGCCGAGATCACCGATTTCGGGCTGAGCCGCAAGGGTCGTGACCGGGTCATGCTGCACGCCGACGAGCCCTTCCTCGGCATGGTGCAGCGGGAGGACTTCGATCAACTGCTGGTGGATGCCGCCGTCGCCGCGGGGGCCGACTTCCGCGACGGGGAGGCGGTGCGCGGGCTGGCGGAAGGGCAGGAGTCGGTGGCCGTCCGGCTCGAGGGCGAAGAGCTGCATGCCCGGATCGTGATCGGCGCCGACGGCTCGAACGGGCGCACGAGCGGCTACGTCGGCGTCGAGTTCGCCGGCTCCGATCTCGGCCTGGAGATCGAGCTCGCGGCACCGGATCACGACTGGATCGGCACCGCGCTCTTCGACTGGGGCGCCGATCGCGGGGCGTACGCCTGGCTCTTCCCGAAACGCCGAACTCTCACGATCGGCGTCATCCAGCGCACGGGCCTGCCGGACGCGACGCGCGCCTATCTCGAGCTCTGGCTCCGGCAGCTCGGTCTCGCCGGTGCGACCCGCCTGCGCGAGTCCGGCCACCTGACGCGCTGGCGGTCCCGCAGCTCTCCGCTCCGGCGCGGGTCCGTGCTGGTGGCCGGCGAGGCTGCCGGTCTGCTGGAGCCGTGGACCAGGGAGGGCATCTCGTTCGCGCTGCGCTCCGGCTCGATGGCGGGCGCCGCTGCCGCCTCTGCGGCCCGCACCGCTGACCCGCTTTCGCGCGAGGAGGCGCTCGACGGCTATGCCGCGGCGGTGACGCGCGAGCTCGTGCCGCAGATGCGCTCAGGGGCGGCGATGCTCGCCGTGCTCGAGCACAGCCCGGCGGCGCTGCACCGCGTGCTTGCCCACACGGCGACCGGCCGGCGCACCTTCCTCGCCCTCTGCCGCGGATCCGAGCGGGTGGACGCGCTGGTCGGGAACCCGTTCGTGCGCGCGGCGACGACCGTGCTGGGGCGGCGCACCGCACGGGCGCGGCGCTGACGCGGCCCCAGCACGGCGTCAGCGATCGCGGAGCGGCACCCGGAGGATGTCCGACGTGCCTGCGACACTCGCAGCATGGATCCCATCGTCGCTCTTCTGCTCGGCCTGGCCGTCGGCGTGGTGCTCGGCGCCGCCATCGGAGTCCTCATCGCGCGCGGCCGCCGCATGCCGACCGCCTCGGATGCCGACCCCGCCGTCCTCGAAGCCCGGCACGCCGTCATCGTGGCGGAGCTGCGCTCGCAGGAGTCCGCCGCGCGCGCCGAGGTGAGCGCACAGCTCGCCGCCGCCGAGGCCTCGCTCGCGGGGCTGCGCGAGCAGCTCGGTGCAGCCCAGGAGCAGTACCGCGACCTCATCGAGCGCGAGCGGCTCGACTCGCTCAAGCGGGCAGAGGCCGAGCGCGACGAGAGCAAGGTGCTGCAGGCCCTCGCCCCCGTCAAAGAGACCCTCAGCACCATGCAGCAGAAGGTCACCGAGCTCGAGACGCAGCGCGCGCAGCAGCACGGCGAGCTCTCGAATCAGCTCAGGACCGCGACCGAGTCCGAGGAGCGCCTGCGCGCGACGGCCGAGTCGCTGGCTTCGGCGCTGCGCAACAATGCCACCCGCGGCGTCTGGGGCGAGACCCAGCTGCGGACGCTGGTCGAGTCCGCGGGCCTGGTGAACCGCGTCGACTTCACGATGCAGTCGACGATCGAGTCGGAGAGCGGCACCCGCCGGCCCGACATGGTGATCAAGCTGCCGGGCGGCAAGTCGATCCCGGTGGACGCCAAGGTGCCGTACAACGCCTACATCGACGCCAGCGCGATCCCGGCGACGGCGAGCGGCGAGCAGGAGGCGCGCCGCACGCAGCTGCTGGCGCAGCACGCGAAGCAGGTCCGCAGCCACGTGGATGCCCTGGCCGTCAAGAGCTATTGGACCGGCCTGGAATCCAGCCCGGACTTCACGATCGCGTTCATCCCGAACGAGCCGCTGCTGGCGGCGGCGATGGAGCAGGACCCGAGCCTGATGGAGTACGCCTTCTCGAAGCGCATCATCCTGGCCAACCCGGTGACGCTGTGGGCGCTGCTGAAGACGATCGCCTTCACCTGGCAGCAGGATGTGCTCACCGAGGACGCGAAGAAGCTGTTCGACCTCGGCAAGGAGCTGTACTCGCGCCTGGCCACGCTGTCGGAGCACGCAGACAGGCTGCGCGGCGCGATCGAGTCGACCGTGAAGAACTACAACCAGTTCGCCAGTTCGCTCGAGCAGCGCGTCCTGGTGACCGCGCGCAAACTGGACGGCCTCGACGAGTCCAAGGTGATCGGCGAACCCCTCCTCATCGACCAGACGCCCAAGGTGCTGAGCCAGCCGGAACTGGTGCAGCAGGAACTGGCGGCCGTCGATGCCATGGGCGTCGGCCGCACCGAACTCGATCCCGGCCTGATGTCGCCGCCCGCCACCCGGTCCGCGAAGCCGAAGTCGGCTTAGCGGCCCCGCTGCCACCCGAGTCGCTCAGTCGACCGAGGCGCCGACCTCGTCGCCGATCGGGGCCGCGAACTGCGCCTCGTAGAGACGGGAGTACGCGCCCCCCTTGGCCAGCAGCTGCTCGTGCGTGCCCTGCTCCACGATCGCGCCGTTCTCCATCACCAGGATGACGTCGGCGTCCCGGATCGTCGACAGCCGGTGGGCGATGACGAAACTGGTGCGATCCTTGCGGAGCGCGCTCATCGCGCGCTGCACGAGCAGTTCGGTGCGGGTGTCGACCGAGCTGGTCGCCTCATCCAGGATCAGCACGCTCGGCCGCGCGAGGAAGGCGCGCGCGATCGTGATCAGTTGCTTCTGACCCGCGCTGATGTTGTCGCCCTCATCCTCGAGCACCGTGTCATAGCCGTCCGGCAGCGAGTGCACGAAGCGGTCGACATATGCGGCCTCGGCCACGTCGCGGATCTCCTCATCGGTGGCACCGGGGCGCCCGTAGGCGATGTTGTCGCGGATGGTGCCGCCGAACAGCCACGTGTCCTGCAGCACCATGCCTGTGCAGGAGCGCAGCTCGGCCCGGGTCATCTGGGCGATGTCGACGCCGTCGAGAGTGATCCGCCCGGCGTCGAGTTCGTAGAACCGCATGATCAGGTTCACCAGCGTGGTCTTGCCGGCGCCGGTGGGGCCGACGACGGCGACCGTCTGCCCGGGTTCGGCCACCAGCGACAGCTCGGTGATCAACGGCTGCTCGGGGTCGTAGGAGAACGAGACGCGATCGAACACGAGCCGACCGGTGTGGGTCTTCGGCGACTCGGCGGGGTCGGCATCCGGGGTCTGCTCCGGCGCGTCGAGCAGCTCGAACACGCGCTCGGCGCTCGCGACGCCCGACTGCAGCAGATTGGCCATCGAGCCCAGCTGCGACAGGGGCTGGGTGAACTGCCGGGAGTATTGGATGAACGCCTGCACGTCGCCGATACGCAGCGAGCCGTTCGCGACCAGCAGCCCGCCTGCGACGGCGATGCCCACATAGACCAGGTTGCCCACGAACATGGTGGACGGCATGATCAGCCCGCTCACGAATTGGGCGCCGAAGCTGGCCTTGAACAGCTCCTCGTTCTTCTCGGCGAAACGCTTCTCGACCTCCTGATGACGGCCGAAGACCTTCACCAGCGAGTGGCCGGTGTAACCCTCCTCGATCTGCGCGTTCAGAGCCCCGGTGTGCTTCCACTGGGTGACGAACTGCTTCTGCGAGCGCCTGCCGATCACGACCGTGATCCCCAAGGTGATCGGGATGGTGATCAGGGCGATCACGGCGAGCAGCGGCGAGATCACGAACATCATGACGAGCACGCCGATCACGGTCAGCAACGAGACGATCAGCTGGCTCATGGTCTGCTGCAGGCTCTGCGAGATGTTGTCGATGTCGTTGGTGACGCGGCTGAGCAGCTCGCCGCGCGGCGTCTTGTCGAAGTAGGTGAGCGGCAGCCTGTGGATCTTGGCTTCGACATCCTCACGCAGCCGGAACACGGTGCGCTGCGTCACCCCGTTGAGCAGGTAGGCCTGCAGCCAGCTGAAGACGGAGGAGAACACATAGAGCAGCAGAACGATGCCGAGCACCAGTTGCAGCGCCGAGAAGTCGATCCCCTGGCCGGGATGCAGATCCAGCCCGCTGAGCAGATCGGCCTGCTGATTCTCCCCCTTCGCCCGCAGCCCAGCGATGACCTGCGCCTTGGTGGCGCCCGCCGGCAGCGACTTGGAGACGACCCCGTCGAAGATCAGGTTGGTGGCCTGGCCCAGGATCTTCGGGCCCAGCACGCTGAGCGCGACGCTGACCACGCCGAGCAGCACGACGAGGACGATCATCGCGCGCTCCGGGCGCAGGCGGCCGATCAGGCGCTTCGCCGAATCTCCGAAGTTGCGCGCCTTCTCGGCCGGACCCTGCATGCCGCCGAATCGGCCGCCTCCGCCGGGGCCCCTGCGCGCCGGAGGGGCCGGCGTCGCCGTTGCCGCCGTATCGGCGCTCACGCCGCCTCCTCGATCGAGAGCTGGCTCTGGACGATCTCGGCATATGCCGGCGAGCTCAGCAGCAGTTGGTCATGGGTGCCCAGGCCGACGATCCGGCCGTCGTCGAGCACGACGATCTGATCGGCGTCCAGGATGGTGCTCACCCGCTGCGCCACGACGATGCGGGTCGCGCCGCTGACCTCGCGGTCGAGTGCGGCGCGCAGCCGCGCATCCGTCGCCGTGTCCAGCGCCGAGAAGGAGTCGTCGAACAGGTAGATCTCCGGCCGTTTCACCAGGGCTCTCGCGATGGCAAGGCGCTGCCGCTGGCCGCCGGAGACGTTCGTCCCGCCCTGGGAGATCGGGCCATCCAGCTTCTCGGGCATCGCGGAGACGAAGCCATCGGCCTGAGCGATCTCGAGCGCAGCCCAGAGCTCCTCGTCGGTGGCGTCGGGTCTGCCGTAGCGGAGATTGCTCGCGACGGTGCCCGAGAACAGGTAGGGACGCTGCGGAATCAGCCCGATCCGGCTCCACAGCAGCTCGGGGTCGACCTCGCGCACATCCACTCCGTCGACCAGCACCGCTCCCCCTGTCACATCGAAGAGGCGGGGCAGCAGGTTGACCAGCGTGGTCTTGCCCGCACCGGTCGAGCCGATGATCGCCGTGGTGGTCCCCGGCAGGGCGACGAAGCTGACCTCGTGCAGCACCGGCTGCTCGGCACCCGGGTACGAGAAGGTCGCGGCACGCAGCTCGACCTCGCCTGCGGTGCCGAGCGTGGTCACCGGATGCTCCGGCGCCACCACCGAGGACTCGGTCTCGAGCACCTCGGCGATCCGGTCGCCCGACACCGCGGCGCGCGGAAGCAGCACGGCCATGAAGGTGGCCATCATCACGGCCATCAGGATCTGGACGAGGTAGCTGAGAAATGCCACGAGCGATCCGACCTGCAGGTCCCCGCTGTCGATCCGGCCGGCGCCGATCCACAGCACGCCGACGCTGGAGACGTTCATCACGAGCATGACGAAGGGGAACATCAGCGCGAACAGCCGCCCCGCACGCAGCGCGGTCTCGGTGAGGGCGGCGTTCGCGTCGGCGAAGCGCGCGACCTCGACGGGCTCGCGCACGAAGGCGCGCACGACGCGGATCCCGGTGAGCTGCTCGCGCAGCACGCGGTTGATGGTGTCGATGCGGGCCTGCATCCTGCGGAACTGCGGCACCATCCTGGTGATGATGAGGGCGATGCCGATCAGCAGCACCGGCACGGCGACCACCAGGACCCACGACAGCTGCACATCCTGCTGCAGTGCGAAGATCACGCCGCCGATGGCGAGGATCGGCGCGGAGACCAGCAGGGTGCAGATCATCAGCACGAGCATCTGCACCTGCTGCACGTCGTTGGTGGTGCGGGTGATGAGCGAGGGCGCGCCGAACTTCGACACCTCCCGCTCGGAGAACTGGCCGACCTGGTGGAAGACGGCTCCGCGCACGTCACGGCCGAAGGCCATGGCGGTGCGCGCCCCGAAATACACGGCGACGACCGAGAAGACCACCTGGCCGAAGGTGATCAGCAGCATGAGCCCGCCGGTTCGCAGGATGTAACCGGTGTCGCCCTTTGCGACGCCGTTGTTGATGATGTCGGCGTTGAGCGTCGGCAAGTAGAGCGAGGCGATCGACTGGCCGAGCTGGAACACGATGACGCCGAGCAGCAACGGCCAGTACGGGCGCAGGAAGCGCACGAGCAGGCGACCGAGCATCTCAGTCCTTCTTTCCCGATGGAGCGGTGGATGCGGCGGATTCGGCGGATGCGGCGGTCGCGGACGGCAGAACGCCGCGGCTGATGAGCGCGACCAGTTCGTCCACCTCGAACTGCCGGGGGGCGTTGAAGGGCGGGATCGCGGTGGCGAAGGCGAGCAGGCGCACGTAGAGCCCGAACACCTCGGCCGGCACGACCAGTTCGTCCGGCCGGAACACCTGGCCGAGGATCGCGAGCCACTCGTGCCCGTCCGGCGGCGGCGCCGAGCGCGGAGGCGGGCCGCCCTCCATGTGCAGCGCCGACATGAAGCCGACGACGCCGTGGAAGCGGTCCCGAAGGATCCGGACCACCTGCTCGATCTTGTCAACGGTCGGCTCGTCGGGGTCGATCGCCCGCAGGGCGTCCCGGAAGGGCTGCGGGTCGAAGTAGCGGGCGATGGCTGCGGTGATCACCGCTTCCTTGTCGCCGAACGCTCGGAAGATCGTCCCCTCTGCCACGCCGGCGGCTTCGGCGATCTGCTTCGTCGAGACATCACGGCCGCGCTCCTTGAGCAAGGGGATGACCGCATCCACGATCGCCTCGCGACGCTCCCGCGGCGACATCGGCCGGGCCCGCGTGCGCACCGCGATGAAGTCGGACGGGATGCCGGTCATCCGCCGATCCTAAGTGAGTGAGCACTCACTCCGCAAGCAGCGCTC
>WOYR01000257.1:0-3534 GCA_011620705.1 Microbacteriaceae bacterium
CGGCATCGGGGCCGTCTTCGGCGGGGTCGGCAACAACATCCTGGCGCGGCGCATCGTGCGCTCGGCCCGTGGCGCGTTCCCCCCGGCGCCCGCGACCTTCCCCGCTGCGTTGGACGCGGCGGTGCGGGTGCCGAAGGCCGCGAAGGCTCCGCACGAGCCGAGGGCGGCGCGCTCCCCGAAGCGCGCGCGCGCCTCCAAGGCACGGCCTCGTCTCGGACCGCGGCTGCCTCCGCCGTCGCCGCTGCCGGGCGCGGGCGCGCACGGCCCGCGAGACGTCCCGGATCAAGATGTCCCGGATCAAGATGTCCCGGATCAAGATGTCCCAGGCGGGGATGCCTCCGATGGGGCTTCTCGCGCCTGATCACCCCAGAACCGCATCATCCCGATGATGTGCAGCCCGGTGCGACTCATCCTCCCCCGGGCCCCCGAAGCGCATCGGTCCACCGTGATGCCCGGGATATCGGATGCCGCTCCTAGCGTGCGAGGTGTGGAGCCCTACCGAGTCCCGTTTCTCTTCGACCGTTCGCGCGCGCCGATCTATCGGCTGGTCAACGTGGGATCCGAGACCGTGCGCGGCGTCACCGTCACCTTGATCGGCGCGGGCGTCATGCCGGCCAACCAGCCGATCGCGCTCGCACCGACTGAGGCGCTCGAGGTGGTCATCCGGGGCCACGACCTTGCGCGGTCCAGCGCCATCGTCGTCCGCTGGCTGCGGGAATCGGGCGAAGACTACGTCTGGCGCACGGCCTTCTGACGAGCCCCCGGTCCCCGGCGCGCACGAGCACCTGACAAGGCCTGATGCGCGCGATGCTGCTCGTCAACGGGACCACCCCCGCTATCAGGTCTCCGGCATCCCCTCGTGGTCCTCGTCGTCCTCCGCGCCGTCGCCGGAGTGATCGGGAGAATCATCCGCGTGCAGGGCCGCGTTGCGGGCCCATTCGGCGAGCAGCCGCTCGACGGCCTCATGGAAGCGGCGGGTCGCCGCGCCCGGGGTGGTGTCTCCGAAGTGACGGGCCGCCCAGAATTGCAGATTCTCGCGCTCGGCCGGATCGTTCTGCACCCGGTCGACGATCGTCAGCACCTCCGGCGCCTCCGCGGCCGTCAGCCAGACGGCGGAGCCGAGGAACCCGCCGTCGTCCACCTCCGCCTCGGTGCTCACCGGCCGTGTCACCACGATCGGCCTCCCTGTGGCCAGCCGGTCGTAGACCATCGCCGAGATGTCGGTGATCGCGACATCCGCCGCCCTCAGTTGCCAGCCCAGTTCCGCGCCGTCGTCGAAGACGTGCTGCGCGGAGACGTCTCGGGCGTTGGCCGCCGCGATCGCCGCGATGATGCGCTGGTTGGCGGCGCGGTACTCCGGGTCGAGCACGCCGCTGCGCGGGTGCGGCCGGTAGATCAGGCGGTGGGTCGGCGAGTCGAGCACCGCCTCGGCGAGGGCGACGCCGTGCGTGACGATGGAACCGTAGGCTGCTGCGGGCCGGTCGCCCTCCCAGGTGGGGGCGTAGAGCACGACGGTACGGTCATCCGGGGTGTAGGGCGGCGCGCCGACGAGATGGTCGGCCTGCGGGCGGCCGATCGGGATCGCCTTCTTGGCGAGATCGAAATCCCACAGCTTGCGCGACAGCCGGTCGAGCGCGGCCTGCCCGGCGACGAAGGCGTAGTCGTAGGCCTTGAACTGGTTCGTCGTCATGTACATCTTGTCCGACTCGCCGTGGTTGACGAAGACGTGCCACATGCGCCCGTAGCGGAACATCTGGAAGTTCTTGGCGTTCTGGTTGACGTAGAACACGATCCGGATGTCCTGCTGATCGACGAACCGCTCGAGGTCGGCCACCGCGCGGCAGTAGACGACCGGCACCGGGGACTCTGCCAGCATCGCGAGGGCGGCGCTCGGGCTCCTGGCGATGATCGCGACCGGATGCGAGGCCGCGAGCTCGGCAAGCGGCGCGTACCACTGCCGGATCTGGTACAGGTTCACGGGCGTGTCGGCGAAGTAGACCGCGATCCGGATCGAGCCGTCGACCGGGGCCGTGCGCCGTTGCAACTCGGTCGCCAGCTGCCGCCTCGCGTCGCGCGAGGCGAGGGCGTTGCCGATGAGCCTGCGCGCGGCGCGCAGATCGCTCATGACCGCCACGAGCCGCCCCTCTCCGCTCGTCGCATGCGTCCATCGTGCCAGAATCACCCTGAGACCATGGCGAGCTTCACTTTCGGAGCAGGCAACGCCCGCAAGGTGCTGCGCCTCCCCCTCTACGCGCTCGGAGCCCTCGCGACGCTCGTGGTCCCCCGCACGCCACGACTGTGGGTGTTCGGCTCCGGAACCGGGGTCGGCGAGGGGGCTCTTCCGCTCTACCGCGCGGCTCGGGATGCTCTGCCCCAGACGGTGCGGCTGGTCTGGCTCGCCGGGTCGCGGGCCGAGTTGACGGAGGCGGCCGCGGCCGGCCTGGACGCCGAGCGTCGAGGTGGATGGCGCGGCTTCCGTCTGACGCTGCGCGCCAAGGTGCTCGTGGTCACGCACGGGTTCGGCGATGTGAACCGTTTCGCGACCCGCGGTGGATTCGTGGTGCAGCTGTGGCACGGCATCCCCCTGAAGCGGCTGCACCTGGACTCGGACGCGACCCTGCGGGTCTCGTTCCTGCCCGACCACCGGCTGGTGCGAGCGGCGCTCGCGCGGGCGTACCGCCTCGCCGGGCGGGGCATCGGCCTGTTCCCGGTCGCCTCGGCGCTGGTCGCGCCGCGCATCGTGAGCGCGTTCGGCGTTGCGCCCGAGCGGGTCGTGGTCACCGGGGATCCGCGCGACGACGTGCTGCTGAGCGGCACACCGGCCTCGCGGCGCAGGACCGCGCTCGCCATGCTGGTGAGCGCGGTCGGCGCGCTGCCTCGGGATGCGCGCGTGATCCTGTCGGCGCCGACCTGGCGCGACGGCGCCGCCGACCCCGGGGTCCCCTCCTCCGCGGAATGGGATGAGATCGCGGCCTGGCTGGAGCGGACGAACGCCGTGCTCCTGGTGCGGACGCATCCGCTCGGTTCGGGAGACTATGCGGGCGGGCCCGCTCGCTCCGGCCGCATCCGGATGCTGGGCACCGATGTGCTGCCCGAGATCACCCCGGCACTGCCTGCCGTCGACGCGCTCGTGACCGACTACTCCTCGATCGCCTACGACTACAGCCTGGTGGGCGGCCCGATCGTGTTCCTCGCCCCCGACCTGGAGCATTACGCCGAGCGCCGCGGGCTGTACCTGCCATACCGGGCCTTCACCGGCGGTCAGCAGCTCGGCGGCTGGCACGAGGTGCTGGCGCGGCTCGACGCGGTGGGGGCCGCCGGATCCTCCGCCCAACTCGCCGCCACCGCCCACGGCCGCTGGTTGCGCGACGAGAACGTCGATCTGCTCGACGGGCGGGCGACGCAGCGGGTTCTGGCCGAGACGCTGCGGCGCAGCGGGGTGGCGCGGGCGCTCGGCATGCCCGTCGCCGATGTGCCGGCTCCCGCCACGCCGCGCGGCCGCGTGACCGGCGTGGCCGTCGACTCGGCGCAGGA
>WOYR01000257.1:3634-8765 GCA_011620705.1 Microbacteriaceae bacterium
GCCGTCACCGCGACCTTCCGGCTGCTTTCGGAGCGCTGGGGCACTCCCGGCCTGGCGATGCCATCCGGCGACTACCGGCTCACGCTCGACGGGTCGACGCGCGTGGAGGTCGCGGCGGCGCTGCCCGATGAGCTGCGGCATCCCCTGTTCCGAGCGCGGGTGCTGGCGCTGGCCGGCGGATTGGTGCTGCGGGTGTCGGCGCCGCTTGCCGATGACGAGCTCGGCGCGCGCGCGCAGGCGCGGCTGGAGCGGCAATACCGGCGCGGGCGGCCGGCGCCCGAGGATGCGGTGTTCTTCGAGAGCTTCTACGGGCAGTCGAGTTCGGACAACCCGCTCGGCATCGACCGCGCGCTCGCCGGATTGCGGCCGCGGACGGCGCGCTACTGGAGCGTGGTCGACGGCTCGGTCGCGGTGCCCGACGGCGCCGTGCGGATCGTGGAGGGCAGCCGCGAGTGGTGGCGCGTGCGCGGCACAGCACGGGTCCTGGTCGTGAACGATTGGCTGCGCAAGCGGTTCCGCCGGCGCCCGCAGCAGAAGGTGCTGCAGACCTGGCACGGCACGATGCTGAAGCGGCTCGCCCTGGACCGCGATCCCGGGCTGCGCACCAGGATCGCGGTGAAGCGCGAGCGTCGCCGCTGGGATGCGCTGCTCGCGCAGAACCCGTACAGCGCCGAGATCTTCCGCTCGGCATACCACATGCGCGGACCGATCTGGCATGACGGATACCCCCGCAACG
The DNA here is from genome assembly GCA_011620705.1 of Microbacteriaceae bacterium. Taxonomy (GTDB): domain Bacteria; phylum Actinomycetota; class Actinomycetes; order Actinomycetales; family Microbacteriaceae; genus Lysinimonas. The sequence continues at coordinate 4,371 of WOYR01000257.1, forward strand.
ACGTGTTCGCGGATGCCGCGCGCATCCCGGACGTGCGCCGCTCGCTCGGCCTGCCGGAGGGGGCGCGGGTGGTGCTGTACGCGCCGACCTGGCGCGACGACCGGACCGAGATGGTCGACTACGTGGACCTGGCCGGCTTCGCGGGCGAACTGGGCGACGATCATGTGCTGCTCGTGCGCGGGCATTCCCGCACCCTGCCCTACGGCCGCGACCTTGAAGCAGACCGCCTCATCGACGTCACCAGCTTCCCGGACATGGCCGATCTCATCCAGGTCGCGGATGTGTTCGTCACCGACTACTCCTCCGCCATGTTCGACGTGGTCGGCACCGACAAGCCGCTGATCTTCTTCACCCCCGATCTCGCGCACTACAGCACCGATCTGCGGGGCTTCTACTTCGATCTGCTCGCCGAGGCTCCCGGACCGGTCGTCCGGGATCGCGAGGGGCTGCTCGCCGCCATCCGAGGCGCGGATGCCGCGGCTCCCGCCTTCGCCGACCGGCGCGCCGCCTGGCGCGCCCGCTTCACCCCCCGCGACGACGGCGCGGCAGGCGCCCGCGTCGTGCAGCGGATGGTGAGCGAGGGTTGGCTCGGCTGACCCTGCCTCCTCCTCATCCCCTTCTCCGCGAAAGTACGGACTTCTGCGTACTCTCAGTCGCGAAAGTACGCAGAAGTCCGTACTTTCACGACTGGGGGCTCGCGACTGGGGGCTGGGGGGTCAGCTCTCGGTGCGGGAGGTGTCGACCGCGTCGCCGGCGCCGACGATGAAGCCCCGGAGGAATCCGGTGCCCCAGCTGAAGTGCATGATCGCGATCACGGCCATGAGGCGCAGCCGGTCGCCGAGCGTTCCCGAGCTGGTCGCGGCGGCGAGGATCAGCAGTGCCGCATAGAGGATCGGACCGAGGTAGACGAGCGCGACGATCCAGCCGGCGATCCCGTGCAGCACGCCGGTCGCGTGCAGTGGGATCGCGATGATCGACAGCAGGGTCGCGATCACCAGCAGCGGCGGCGCGAAGAAGCGGAGCGGGTTGCGCGATCCGAGGCGGCGCACCAGTTCGGCCCGCCAGACGCCGGTCGAGAAGAACTGGCGGGCGAGCTTGCCAGGCGTGCTGCGCGGCCAGTACTTCACGCGCAGCTCGGGATCGAGCCAGACGGTCTTGCCTGCCCGGCGGAAGCGGTAGTTGAGCTCCCAGTCCTCGCCGCGGCGCAGCGACTCGTCGAAGTAGCCCACCTCGGCGAGCGCATCGGCGCGCATCACCCCCAGATACGCCGACTCCGCCGGACCGGCGACCGCCGCGCTGCCGTGGTAGGCGCCGCCGCCCAGTCCGAAACGGCTGTTGTAGGCTCGCGCGACCGCAGCCTGGAATCCTGGTGCGCCAGTCGCCACCATGATCCCGCCGACGCTGGCGGCCCCGGTGCGCTCGAGGTCGTCGACGCCGCGGGTCGTGTATCCGGGTGCGAGTTCGGTGTGCGCATCCACCCGGATGATGTCCGGATGCTTCGCCGCTTTGATCGCGAGGTTGAGACCGATCGGGATGTCAACGCCGGGGTTCTCCACCAGGCGGATGCGGGCATCCGCCGCCGCCAGCCTTTCGACGATCTGGCGGGTGCCGTCGTGCGAGGGGCCCAACGCCAGCACGACCTCGACCGGACCGGCGTAGTCCTGATCGAGCACACTGCGGATCGCGGCCTCCACATACCCGGCTTCGTTGAGAACGGGCATGACGTACGAGACGCCGCTGCGAGGCTCAGCCATGGTGCGACGAGCCTAGCAGCGGCGTTCCGGGCGACTGCGGGCGGCGGGGACTCAGAGCGTGAGCGTTCCGAGTGTGACGGTCACGCTGCTCGAATCGGAGCCGCGCACGTAGGTCAGCTTGGCGGTGCTCCCCGGTGTCAGCGACCGCACCTGGGCGGTGAGGTCGGTGCTGTCGGTGATCGGCACCCCGTTGAAGGAGGTGACGACATCGCCTTTCCTCAGGCCTGCCTTGTCGGCACCGCCGCCCGATGTGACCTCGGCGATGAGCGCCCCGACGACGGAGCTGCTGTCGCTGGTCGCCGTCGTCACGGAGGCGCCGAGCAGCCCGTGGGTGCCCTTGCCGCTGGAGATGATCTCCTGGCTGATGCGCCGGGCGAGGTCGGACGGGATGGCGAAGCCGACTCCGATGGACCCGGACTGCGCCGAACTGCTGGCGCTTCCGGTGCTCGCGATGGCGACGTTGATGCCGATCAGCTTGCCGTCGCTGTCGAGCAGCGCACCGCCCGAGTTGCCGGGATTGATCGCGGCGTCCGTCTGGATGACCGGGAGCGAGATGTCGGCGGTCTGCGGACTTCTCGAGCCGGGGCCCGATCCGCCGCCTTCGCCGAAGTTCCAGAAGTTGTAGGGGCTCGAGCCGTCGTTCGGGGTCGAGTTGTCGCTGCCGCTCTTGTTCGGCACCGCCGATGACGCGATCTGGATGCTGCGGTTCAGGGCGCTGACGATGCCGTCGGTGACGGTGTTCGGCAGGGCGAGCGGGGCGCCGATCGCGATGACTTTGTCACCCACGTTGATCTTCGACGAGTCGCCGAACTCGATCGCGGGCAGCCCGCTCGCGCCTTCGATCTTGATGACGGCGAGGTCGACGATCGGGTCGGTGCCCACCACTTTCGCCTTGTAGAGCCGGCCGTCCCAGGTGGTGACCTCGATGGTGCCGCTCGCGGATTCGCCGTCAAGGGTCACGACGTGGGTGTTGGTCAGCACGTAGCCGTCGCTGCTGAGGATGACGCCGGAGCCGGTGCCTGCCTGGTTGCTCCCGGTGACATTGATGGTGACGACCGAGGGGCCGGCTTTGGCTGCAACCGCGGTGGTCGCGTTGACGGCGTCCTTGTTGTTGATGGTCACGGTCTGCGGCGCGGCGGAGATGCTGCTGTGCGAGCTGCTGTTGGCGCTGACCGCCCAGGCTGCAACGCCTGCTCCGGATGCCCCGCCCAGCACGGCTCCGACGACGAGGGCTCCGACGACGGGTGCGACGTTCCGCTTCTTCCCTGGGGCGCCCGTTGTCGCCGCCGCGACGGGCGCGACGGAGGGCTGCTCCACTGTGGGCTGCTCGACTGTGGGTTGGGCCGTCGGGGGCTGCACCGCCGTGGGCTGGGGTGCCGGCGGCTGCGTTGCCGGGGGCTGGACGGCGTCGGCGTCCGGCTGCGGCGCGTCGGACGGGGTCTGGGGTGTGTCGGGCATAGTGGGGATGCTCCTTTCAGCGGTGCCAGCATCCCGCTCGAAGCTGAACGTTGCATTTGCTCGTGCTGGGAGCCTACCGCCGGTGCGCCGGGCGCCTGCCTAGCATCCGGGGCCGCTCGGATTCGCGACGCAGTCGTGCTCGACGAGCACCGTCTTCGCGCCGGTCACCGTGACGTGCAGATCGTTGGCGGGCAGGTTGATGGTGCCCCGGATCGGGACGAAGCCTGTGCCTCCGAAGCGGTACTCGGCGTGGAAGTCGATGCTGAGCCGGATGAGGTATTCGCCCTCCGTCTCGTAGACGTGGCTCGTGGGGGTGGGGTCGAAGTCGTTGAGGCGTTGGGCCGCCCAGGTGGCACCCCGTGTGGAGCGGACGGCGGCGCTCCCGTCGCCGTAGTTCCAGTGCCAGGCGATCGGCGTGAAGCGGACCGTCGCGGGTTGTCCGAGCAGGGTGCCGTTCACGAGCTGCTGGTCGACCACGGAGTAGAAGTTGGCGTCGAGGCCGGGGACGACCCAGCCGTTCGGCTCCATGTACTGGATGCCGGGCGCCGGGCGGAAGGACGCGATGTCACGCAGCGTGATCGGCTGGATGGCCGGCGCGGGGTCCACCGGGACGGGGCGGACTTTGCGCACCAGGCAGCGGCCCTCGACGATCGCATCGCACTCGAACGACCGCGCCTTGGCACTGCTGGATCCGCGCGATGCGGTGCCGCCGGAGCTGCCGGAGCTGCCGGAGCTGCCCGAGCTGCCCGGCGAGGAGGCGGAGCCTGAGATGGTGACCTCATCGGAGCCGACGGATGCATCGACGCTGCAGAGTCCGGCATTGACCTCGATGAGTGTGCAGCTACCAGGTGTGGCAGTGCTCGGTGCTGACCCCAGAGCGACAGCAACCACCATACTCAGCAGAAAGTCTGTCCAGGCCATGGTTCGTTCTTGTCGACAAGGAGATGACGGAGCATCCGAGGATCGCTCTTGAACGAGACCTCGATAGATACCTTCGGCTGTCTGCTTAGAGGAGTCACATCATGATCGGCCGCGTCCAGGATTCGAGTGCCGGACAAGTCAAGGCACGTGTACACCACAAGGTTCGCGCCATTCCCATCCTGGCTACGTTGCTGAAGCTGCAAGTTTGAGAATGCGGTGGCCCCTGTTTGGTGACGACCGCTTTGTTCGAGTGTCGATGCGG
>WOYR01000048.1:0-3404 GCA_011620705.1 Microbacteriaceae bacterium
CTTCTGGTCCTTCATGCAGAACGGGCAGTGGTCGGTGGAGACCATCTGGATGTCGTTGGTGCGCAGCGACTGCCACATGTGCTCCTGGTGGCCCTCGTGCTTGGAGCGGAGCGGCGGCGACGCGACCCACTTGGCGCCCTCGAAGTCGCCCCACTCCGTGCTGCTCGCGCCGAGCTGGTCCTCCAGACTCAGATACAGGTACTGCGGGCAGGTCTCGCCGAAGACGTTGCTGCCCCGGTCGCGGGCTGCGGCGATCTGGTCGACCGCCTGCTTCGCGCTGACATGCACGAAGTACAGCGGAGCGCGGGCGATATCGGCGATCATGATCGCGCGGTGGGTCGCCTCCTCCTCCGCCTGCCAGGGCCGGGTGAGGCCGTGGTACAGCGGCGAGCCGTGGCCATCGGCGAGCGCCTGCTGCACCAGAACGTCGATGACCGAGCCGTTCTCGGCGTGCATCATCATCAGCGCGCCATTCTCCGCGCCCTTCTGGAAGGCGCGGAGGATCTGGCCGTCGTCGGAGAGGAACACGCCCTTGTATGCCATGAACAGCTTGAAGCTGGTGACGCCCTCCTTGACCAGCTCGTCCATCGCGACGAGGGAGGAGTCCTGGATGTCGCTGAGGATCTGGTGGAAGCCGTAGTCGATCGCGCAGTTGCCTGCCGCCTTCTCGTGCCAGAGGTGGTACTGATCGAGCACGTTCTGATCGGGGTACTGGGTGACGAAGTCGATGATCGTGGTGGTGCCGCCGAACGCCGCGGCCCGGGTGCCGGTCTCGAAGGTGTCGCTGGCGTAACTGCCGCCGAACGGCATCTCCATGTGGGTGTGCGCGTCGATGCCGCCCGGGATCACGTACTTGCCGCTCGCGTCGATGACGGCGTCGGCCGACTCCTTGAGGTTCGTGCCCAGCAGTGTCGAGCCGGGAGCCAGCACCCCGACGATCCTCTCTCCGTCGATGAGCACGTCGGCTGCGCCGCGTCCTGTGGACGTGACGACGGTGCCGCCGGTGATGAGGGTTGTCGCCATGAAAGTCTCCTTAGGGCTTCGGGATGCCGGTGTACGTCTCGGGGCGGCGGTCCCGGTAGAACTGCCAGTCGTCGCGCATCTGCTGCACCATGTCGAGGTCGAGGTCGCGGATCAGCACCTCTTCGCTGGTGCCCGAGCCGCGCTCACCGACGAACTCGCCGCGCGGATCGATGACCTGGCTGGTGCCGTAGAAGTCGACGGCGAGCTCGCCGTACTCGTTGTCCTCGCGCCCGACGCGGTTCGGCTGCAGCACGAAGTAGCCGTTCGCGACGGCCGCGGCGGGGCCCTCCACCTCCCAGAGGCGGTTCGAGAGGCCGGGCTTCGTGGCGTTCGGGTTGAAGACCATCTCCGCGCCGCCCAGCCCGAGCTCGCGCCATCCCTCCGGGAAGTGCCGGTCGTAGCAGATGTAGAGGCCCACCTTGCCGACAGCGGTGTCGAACACCGGGTAGCCGCCGTTGCCGGGACGGAAGTAGAACTTCTCCCAGAAGCGGTCGAGGTGCGGGATGTGGTGCTTGCGGTACTTGCCGAGGATCGAGCCGTCCGCATCCACGATCACCGCCGTGTTGTAGTACACGCCGGTCATCTCCTCCTCGTAGATGGGCAGGATCAGCACGATGCCCAGCTCCTTGGCCAGAGCGGCGAAGCGCTGCACGATGGGGCCGTCTGCGGGCTCCGCGTAGCGGTAGTACTTCTTGTCCTGGGTGATGCCGAAGTAGGGGCCGTAGAAGAGCTCCTGGAAGCAGACGATCTGCGCGCCGTCCTTCGCGGCGTCGCGCGCGAACTGCTCGTGCTTGTCGAGCATCGACTCCTTGTCGCCCGTCCAGGTGGTCTGGGTGATGGCGGCGCGGACGATCGTCATGATTGCTCTCCCTCGGCTCGCTGTACTTTTGTTATTGTTCGCCTTGAACATTTCACTGACGTTTCATCCGGCGCCACGACGCGTAACAGGATACGGCGGCCTCACCGTCATCGCCGAACGCGAAGACGTCGGCAAGAAGGTACGGGTGTTGGCATGAAGTCGGTAGCCCTTGCGATCGATGAGCGCACCCCTCGCGGGATCGCCACGGGGATCGCCCGCCTCATCACCACCGGCGACCTGGCCCCCGGCGACCGTCTGCCCACGGTGCGCGAACTCGCCACGGACCTCGGCGTCAGCCCGGCGACCGTCAGCCACGCCTGGCAGACCCTCGCGGGCGCAGGGCTGATCACGAGCCGCGGGCGCAGCGGGAGCTTCGTTCGCTCCGCCCCCCGCGAGTGGCTTCCCCGCCGCTACCGAGACCTGGGCGGGACGCAGGAGGCGCGACTGGACCTGTCGCGCGGTACGCCCGATCCGGAGCTGCTGCCCGCGCTGGGTCCCGCGCTCTCGCGAGTCTCGGCCCGGGCCGATACGCCGAGCTACCAGCAGCTGCCCGACATCCCCGAACTGCACGACCTGATGCGCTCCACCTGGCCATCGCCGGTCGAGTCCATCACCGTCACCAACGGCGCCCTGGACGCCATCGACCGCGCCCTGTCGACCATCGCCCGCTTCGGCGACCGGATCGTCGTCGAGAACCCCACCTTCCCGCCCTTCATGGACCTGCTGGAGCAGTACGGCCTCGAGCCGGTGCCGGTCGGGATCGACGAGCACGGGATGATCCCGCGGGAGTTCGCGACCGCCCTGGCCGCCGCTCCAACGATGGTGGTGGTGCAGCCGCGCGCCCACAACCCCACCGGCGTGTCGATGTCGCGGGAGCGCGCGCAGGAGCTGGCGTCCCTGCTGCACCGCAGCCGCATGGCCGAGCACGCCGTCGTGCTCGAAGACGACCACTCGGGTGCGATCAGCTCCGCCCCCGATGTCACGCTCGCCAGCTGGCTGCCCGAGCGCGTGCTGCATGTGCGCAGCTTCTCCAAGTCGCACGGACCCGATCTGCGGATCGGAGCGCTCGGCGGCCCCCGTGCGCTGGTCGACCGTGTGGTGGCCCGCCGACTGCTCGGACCGGGCTGGACCTCGCGGATGATGCAGGCGATCCTCTACGAACTGCTGACGGACGCCGACTCGGTGGCCCAGGTGGAGGCGGCGCGCGATCGCTACGCGCAGCGGCAGCGCGAACTCGCGGCGGCGGTCCGACTCGCGGGGGCGAGTCTGCGCGCGGGCGACGGCATCAACGCGTGGCTGCGGGTGGACGACGAGCGCTCGGCCATGGTGCAGCTCGCGGCGGCCGGCATCCTGGTCGCACCGGGCACGCCGTTCCAGCTCGACGAGCACGGCGATTTCGTGCGGGTCACCGTCGGCATGGTGCGCGACGAGGTCGCAGCGGTGGGGGCAGCGCTGGCCGCGGCCGCGCGGGCGTAGCCGTTCCGGGCAGAGCCGTTCCGGGCGGAACCCGGGGGTCCGGGCG
>WOYR01000048.1:3504-5545 GCA_011620705.1 Microbacteriaceae bacterium
CGGGCGTAGCCGTTCCGGGCAGAGCCGTTCCGGGCGGAACCCGGGGGTCCGGGCGGACCCTGTGCCTTCCATACCATGTGAACACCGCCTCACGGTGAGGCGCTGCTCACGCTCCCTGGAACGCATGCTGCTCGGTCCCGTCGTCGAGCGCTCATCTAGATTCGAGAGCATGAAGGTCGTCGTGCTCGCCGGCGGGGTCGGCGGATCCCGGTTCCTGCGCGGGATGCGCGCGCAGCTGCGCCGGACGCAGCCCGATGGATCAGTCGGCACGAGCGCCGAGCTGACGGCCATCGTCAACACCGGTGACGACCTCTGGCTCGCCGGACTGCGCATCACGCCCGATCTCGACACCATCATGTATGCCCTCGCCGGCATCAATGACACGGAGCGCGGCTGGGGCCGGGTGGGCGAGACGGAGCGGGTCGCGGGCGAACTGCGCGAGTGGGGCATCGGATGGCCGTGGTTCACGCTCGGCGACCTCGACCTCTCGGCGTCCATCGCCCGGAGCTCGTGGCTGCGCGACGGCGTCCCGCTGCACGAGGTGGTCGAGCGGCTGCAGGCGCGCTGGCCCGAGGTCGGCGTACGGTTGCTGCCCGCGACCGACGATGAGGTCGAGACCCACGTGGTGGTCGACTCGCCCGATTCGCCCGGCGTCACGACCGAGCTGCACTTCCAGGAGTGGTGGACGCGCTACCGCGCCTCCTTGCCTGCCCTCGCCTTCGTGCAGCACGGGGTCGAGTCGGCGACCCCCGCGCCAGGAGTGCTCGAGGCGATCGCAGTGGCCGACCTGATCGTGCTCGGGCCGTCGAATCCGGTGGTCTCGATCGGGACGATCCTCGCCATCCCGGGGCTGCGCGACGCCGTGCGGGCCACGTCGGCGCCGGTCGTCGGGGTCTCGCCGATCATCGGCGGCGCGGTGGTGCGCGGCATGGCCGACGCATGCCTGACCGCGATCGGGGTCGAGACGGGCGCCGCAGCCGTCGCCCGGCACTACGGCAGCCGCGCGGCCGGCGGCGTGCTCGACGGCTGGCTGCTCGACACCGTCGACGCGGCGTCGGCTGCCGGGCTGACCGCGGAGGGGATCGAAACCCGCGCCGTGCCGCTCTGGATGACCGATGAGGCCCTGAGCGCGGCGCTGGCGGGCGATGTGCTGGAGCTGGCGGCGCAACTCGGGCGGACGACTCGCTGAGCCGCACACCTCGGCCGGGCTCACACATCCCTGGTCGCCGTGCCCAGATGCCGTCTCGCGGCGGCTTGCAGCTGCTCAGGGGTGTCCACGTCGAAGCGCACCGAGCTCGTGAGCGGCAGCTCGAGCTCGACCAGGCCGAGGGCGCCGTGCTTGCCCGCCGAGTCGGGGCCGAACGCCGTGAGCAGTTCCATGCCGGGCAGCGCCGTCGCCATCGTGGTCCCTGTGCCGTCGTGGTCGGGGACGAAGGCGCGGGGAACGCGAGCCGCGAGGGCGAGTGCGGCGGCCAGCTCCTCCGGGATCAGCGACGGCAGGTCGCCGAGCAGCGCGGCGCGAGCTGTCGCGAGTCCGGCGTGCGCCGCGCCGGCCGCCACCGCAGCGTCGATGCCCGAGGGGGTGCGCTCGGGCAGGAGTTCGGCGCCGGGCGGGCGGAACGCGGCATCCGCCGTCACCACGATCACGCGCTCGACCGCCGGGCAGGCGACCGCCGCTGCCACCGTATCGAGGGCGATCGCCCGGGCCACTTCGGGGCCGAGTTCGGGCCCGAGGCCGAGCCGGGACTTGCCGATCGCCGCAGGCTTCACCGGGATGACGACCGTCCACTGCATGAGGCCAGTCTGCGCGCCACAACCACCGCACCGACGGCGCGTCTTCCTTGATTTCGCACGGCGCTGCGATTTCGCACGGCGCTGCGGGCGGCGGCTCAGACCTCGGGATCGAAGCGCACGCGCGCCAGGATCGACGCGGGGAGGAAGACCGCGCCGAGGCGCTCCCGGACGGCGACCGAGCGGGCGATGGCACGGCGGATGGCGCGCAGTTCGGGCAGGGAGAGGGTCGCGGCATCCGGTCGGCCGT
>WOYR01000048.1:5645-8669 GCA_011620705.1 Microbacteriaceae bacterium
GGGTCCGAGTAGTCCGGCAGCACACCGCGGCCCGGCGTCGGCTCGAAGCGCAGCCAGCCGATGCCGGGGAAGTACAGCTCGGGCCAGGCGTGCAGATCGTGGGTGCTCACCGTGAACACGTCCTTGCCGCCCACCGTCGACACCGTTCCCGGCTGGAAGCCCACGGCGACCCGGGACGGGATCCCCAGCACGCGCGCCATGATCGCCATCGCCGAGGCGAAGTGGACGCAGTAGCCGGCCTTCTTCTGCAGGAACTGCGCCACGACATCCACCCCCGTGCCGTCGTAGCCCTGCCGCACCGGCGCGGTCGTCGAGTAGCTGAAGGCGGGACCGCGGAAGTAGCCCTGCAGCGCGAGAGCCTTGTCATAGTCGGTGGCCGCCGGCGCCGCGATCGCCTCAGCGGTGGCGGTGATGATCTGCGGCATCCGCTCGGGCAGCTCGAGGAAGGACGTCGACGAGGTCTGGTTCGGTCCCGCTGAACGCAATTGCGCCAGATCGGGCTGCACATCGAGGTACGAGGCGGTGTAATCCTGCCCCCCGACGTCGCTGTCATCGCTGCGCACCGAGAGGCCCTGCGACTCCCAGAACCAGGTGCCGCTCGTCCCCGTGACCTTGGTCGTCGGGTACGGCACCGGCAGCCAATTGCCCTGGATGCCGCCCACCGTGATCGCGGCCGTCGCCTTCGACCTCGCCACCGCGCTCGTCAGCCCCGCCGGGGCCGGGAAGGCATCCATCGTGTCCCTGCCGGCAGGCCCGACGAGCGACGGGGTCCAGGAGCGGCCGTCGAAATCGTCGAGCGTCGCGAGCCGCAGGTACACGGCCTGATCGTCGCTGGTCGAATATGTGACCGCGGTGACGGCCGCGCCGCGCCTCAGGTCGTCGCCGAGGTTGACGAGCGGATTGATCCCGGTGGCGACGGCGATCCCGCCACCCTGATCGGCGGGCGGCTGCGCTGCTGGCAGCACCGCCGCCGCCACGAGCGATCCGATCACCACCACCGCGCCGGACACGATCAGCGTCGGCGCCGTGGTGCGGCGGCGGCCGATCCGCAGCAGCGCCAGGTAGCCGACGGCGGCGATGGCGAACCAGAACGGCTGGGCGATGCCGGGCCGCACCGCCACCGGGACCGCCAGCAGGGTCAGGATCGGCAGCGCGGTGAGCGCGGGGGCGATCCGCAGTGCGACGTCGCCGAGCAGCGCGAGCAGCGCGCACGACAAGGCGATCAGGAACACCACGCTCAGCTCCGGGGACGCCGGCAGGGACTGCACGGCGATCTCGCCCCATGCGTCGTCGCTCAGCTGCGAGAAGCGGGCGGCCGTCTCCGGGGTCGGGATGATGCCGAGCACGGCCGTGTCCGCCCCGTATCCGACGGTCAGCCCCAGCAGGGCGACGAGCGCCCCCGCGGCGGTCGGCAGCCAGACCGGACGGGTCCACTGCCGCACCACCGTGGTGGTGCTCAGCACGAGCAGCAGGAAGACGGCGCCGACGACCCACCACGAGGCACCGCTGAGGGTGACCTGGAGTCCGGCGAGCGAGACGAGCATGCAGCCGGCGAGCAGCAGCATGCTGCGCCAGGCGCCCGGCCGGCGGGGCGGCGTCACCCGCGCCGCGTCCATTCCAGGCCCGCGCTCGTCGACGCCGCCCGCCAGGCGGCGGCGGGCTCGTCCCATGCGTGCACCGGCACGCACAGCCAATTCGCTTCGCCCAGGCGCTGCAGGGCCTGCGGCCCCGGCTCCACGAGGAAGGCGATCGCCGCGTCGCCGGGGCGGCGGCGGCGGATCAGCCAGTCCAGGGTGGGCTCCTCGGGCTCGGCGAGCATCGCGAAGACCGGGCCGGCCGGCTGCAGCGCCGCGGGCAGCGGCGGACGGGCGGGATCGGCATCCACCAAGGAGACCGCGGCCAGGCTGGTGAGGAATCCCTCGCGACGGCTGCCGTCCCAGCGCTCGCCGAGTTGATCCAGCTGCGGGGCCGCGGTCTCCTCCACCGTGACCTGGAAGCCCGAGCCGTCCAGATGAACGCCGAGGGAGGCGAGCATCCGCACCGCCCACTCGAAGGAGTCGCTGGCGTAGACCGGGTGCCACGGATCCGACTCGTCGACCAGGACATCCGTGTATCCGCCCAAGCGGGTGTCGAGCACGATGCGGGCGTCTGGACGGCTGCGATGCTCCTCCTGCCGCACCATGAGCTCTCCGCGACGGGCGGTCGCGCGCCAGTGGACGCGCCGCAGGGCGTCCCCGATCCGGTACTCGCGCGTGGTGAGGTCGTCGTCATTGCCGGTCACCCGCCGCTGGACCAGCTGCGCCGTGCCCTCCCCGTCGGCCGGCGCCGGTCCCCCCGGCGGCAGCTCGACGACCGCAGGGACGACCACCAGGCGGTCGGCCTGGCCCAGGGCCACCGTCGAACGGGCCATGCCGAAGGGGTCCTCGTGCTCGACCACGAGCGGACCCACCTGATACACGCCGCGTCGCGGCGGGTGCAGCTCGTAGTGCGCCGTCGTGATGCGCCGTTCGCCGGGTCCTGAGCCGATGGGCTGCAGCTCGTTCGGCGCCGCGGGCTCGCGCCAGGGGATCGCGTCGTTCCAGAGCAGCTGCGGGCTCGGACCGGTCCCCTGGTTGCGCAGGCGGAGCGCGACCTGCACGGTGGATCCGGCCGGCACCACCGGCGGCGAGAAACGGCGCGAGACCTCGAGACGCGGCCGCCGGATCCGGGTGACCACCAGCCCGCCGAGCGCCAGCAGCAGCGCCGCCGCAGCGACCACGAGAACCTCCTGACGCCCGGTGGCGTAGCCGAGCGGCAGCGCGACCACGCCGACGACTAGCGTTCCGACGCCGCGAAGGCTGAGCCGCAGTCGCTGGTTCTGCACCAGCGAATTCCGGGATGCGGCGGCCGGACCCGAGCCGCGGGCCCCGGTTCGCGATCCTGCGGCCCCGCCGCGCCTCGGCCCGCGCGGGGAACGGCCGACCGCCGCCTGCGCCCTGGCGCGCTGCAGCGCCTGCTCGCGACGCAGCTCCCGCTGGTCCATCA
>WOYR01000193.1 GCA_011620705.1 Microbacteriaceae bacterium
TCATCGCGTCGATGGCCTTGATGCCGGTCTGCATCGGCTCGTGCACGCTCTTGCGCTGCATGACGCCCGGCGCCTGCAATTCGAGAGCGCGGCGAGCTTCCGTCTTGACCTCGCCGAGCCCGTCCATCGGGTTGCCGAGCGGGTCGACGACACGGCCAAGGTAGCCGTCACCGACCGCGACCGAGAGCACCTCGCCGGTTCGGGTGACCTGCTGGCCCTGCTCGATGCCGTCGAACTCGCCGAGCACGACGACGCCGATCTCGCTCTCGTCGAGGTTCAGGGCGAGGCCGAGGGTGCCGTCCTCGAAGCGCAGCAGCTCGTTCGCCATGGCGCCGGGCAGGCCCTCGACGTGGGCGATGCCGTCCGCCGTGTCGAGCACGGAGCCGACCTCGGTCGAACTCGCCTGGGTGGGCTGGTAGGAGTCGACGAAGCTCTGCAGGGCTTCGCGGATCTCGTCGGGGCTGATGGTGATGTCTGCCATGGGGTGTCCTTAGTTCTTCTGCCGGGTCAGCCGGCGAGCTGGAGTTTGAGGTCCGCGAGGCGCGAGGCGATCGTGCCGTCGATCACATCGTCGCCCACCTGCACGCGCGCGCCGCCGACCACGGCGGGGTCGGTGACCAGGTGCAACTGGATGTCGCTGCCGTACTGCTTCGTCAGCGCCGCGGCGAGCCGCTTCTGCTGAGCCGCGGTGAGCGGGGCCGCCGAGGTCACGGTGGCGATCCGGCGGGCGCCCGCCGATGCGACGATGTCCGCCGCGGTGGCCAGCATCTCGCCGATCCGCCGACCGCGCGGGCTGCGCACCAGGTGCTCGACGATGGCGACGGTTCCAGCGTGCGCCTTCCTGCCGATCAACTGCTGCACGATCGCGGCCTTGCCTGCGGGATCTGCCAGCTTGTTGCCCAGCGCGAGCTCCAGGGATGCCTCCCTGGAGACGACGCCGCCGAACTCGAAGAGTTCGGACTCGATCACGCCGGAGTGGCCGTCGCCCTGGGCGATCGCGTGGATGCCGATCTGCTCGAGGCCGTCGACCAACTCCTCGCCGTCCGACCAGCGGCCCGCGACGATGGTGCCGGCGATCCCGGCCGCGGTGCCGGAGAGCCCGGGGAAGATCTGCCCGAGCAGGCGCGATTTCTCGGCAGGCACCACCGAGGGGTCGGCGAGGATTCCGCGCAGCTGCGCGGACTCGTCGACTGCTCGGGAGACCGTCAGCAGCTGCTCGCCGACGGCGACCGTGACGTCCTTCGTCGCGATCAGCTTGTCGACGGCGGCGGCGAGCGCCTGCCTGGATGCGGAGCCCATTACCGGTGCGTCCCTGCCCTTCCGCTCGAAGCTGCTGAGGCATCCGCCGTTTCGAGGTCGGCCAGGAATCGGTCGACGATCGCGGAGGAGCGCTTGTCATCGCCGAGGCTCTCGCCGATGACGGTGGATGCGAGGCCGAGGGCGAGAGAACCGACCTCGGTGCGCAAGGAGGCCAGCGCGGCCGCGCGCTCCGCTTCGATCTGGGTCTGGGCGTTCGCCACGACGCGGGCCGCATCGGATTGCGCCTGCTCCACCAGCTCCGCGCGGATCTTCTTCGCGTCCTCGCGAGCCTGCTCACGGATGCGCCCCGCCTCGGCGCGCGCCTCCGCCAGCTGCGCGTTGTAGTGCTCGAGCGCCTGCTGCGCGCCCGCCTGCGCCTCTTCGGCCTTCTTCAGGCCGCCCTCGATGGCATCGCGCCGCGCATCGAGGGCGCGGTTGACACTGGGCAGGACCTTCCAGATGACGACGACCAGGACCACGACGAAGGCGATCGTGCCCCAGACCAGGTCGGGGATCGACGGGAGGAGGATGCTGCCCTCCGTCCGTACTGCTGCGGGGAGCATTCAGGCTCCTTCCTCGGACGACGGGACTCGGATCACGGCGCGGGGAAGGGGATGAACGCGACGCCGATGGCGATGAAGCAGAGGGCCTCGGTCAGTGCGATACCGATCCACATGAGGGTCTGCAGGCGGCCCTGCAGTTCCGGCTGGCGGGCCACCGACTCGATGGTCTTGCCGACGATGACGCCGACGCCGATACCGGAGCCGATGACGGCCATACCGAATGCGAGGGGCGCGAGCGCCCCGACAACGTTGGTCACTGGGGTTTTCCTTTCAAGGGTGGTGGATTCGTCCGTCGAGCTCAGTGCTCGTCGGACAGGGCCATCTGGACGTAGATGGCGGTGAGGATCGCGAAAACGTAGGCCTGCAGGGCCGCGATGAACAGTTCGAGCACCGTGAAGACGACGCCGAAGAGCAGCGATGCGATCCCGATGCCGCCGAGGAGGTTGCCGCTCGCGAGCACGGTGATGAAGAAGAAGTTCGTCGCGAGGAAGCACAGGGCCAGCAGCATGTGCCCCGCGACCATGTTCATGGTCAATCGCAGGGTCAGCGTGACCGGCCGGATGATGAAGGTCGACAGGAACTCGAGCAGCGCGATGACCGGCTTGATCGGCAGCGGCACGCCGGGGATCCAGAGCGCGATCTTGAAATAGCGGATGCCGTGCGCCCGGATGCCCGCGTAGATGAAGGTCACATAGGCGATGACCGCCATGATCAGCGCCTGCCCGATCAGGCCGGTGCTCGGGATCTGGAGCCCGGGGATCGTGCCGGTGAGATTCAAGGCGAGCGTCAGGAAGAAGATCGTCATGATGATCGGCATGAACCGCTTGCCGGCCTTCTCACCGAGCGTGTCGATGACGATGCCCTGACGCACGAAGTCGATGAGGAACTCCATCGCGACCTGGCCGCGCGTTGGCATCACCTTCCAGTTGCGCGTGCCCAGCCAGAGCACGAGCACGAGCACGACGACCGCGAACATGCGGATGAGCAGAACGCGATTCAATTCGAAGGGCGTGCCCTGGAAGAGGACTCCCGCCGGGAAGAAGTCGTCGATGGAAGGCCCGACGAACCCCCCGCCTGAGCCGTCAGCTGTGACGGCGAAAGGCAGGGATGAGGCATGCACGGAGGTTATCAGGACCTTCTCCAGTATCGGGCGCTCTGAGCGCGGCGATCGGGGGGAGTTATGACAGCAACACTATCAAAGGAAATGGAGCCGGCGAACCGCGGCGAGCCGCTCCGCGCGGTCACTGGGTCCCCTTTGGGCCGGTGTCGCCGGGCAGCGTGATGTCGCTGACATAGGGCACACGGGCCCGGTACATGGCGATCGCGTCGAGAACCAACGACCCGATGACGACCACCACGACGGCGGCGAAGAACACGAAGGGGTTGAACCATGGCTGCCCGCGCAGCACGATCTCGACGATGACGAAGACGATGAGCTTGAGCAGCCAGACTCCGACCACGATGCCGAAGAAGACCGGACTCGTCGAGTCGCCCTTCGTCACCCGACCGGCGATCAGCATGCTGATCGCCGTGAGTCCCAGGAAGACGGCCGCCATGGCGGCGCCGAGCAGGCCTCCCACCAGCCCCGGCACGCCGGCGACGAGCAGTCCGACGACGCCCGCCACGATGGCGACCGCCAGTGCGAAGATCCCGCCGTAGCGCAGTGCTCTGGTCAGAACGGGGGTGACTGTCATGGTCGTGTCTCCGTCTCATGCAGGCGGTCGAGCGCGAGGTGCGCCTCGGCATCCGAGGTCTCGGCATGGACATCCACCGGATCGGCTGCCGCGTCGAGCGGATCGTACTGCGCGACATCCGCCTCGCCGGCCACGCCGCTCGGCGTGAGCTGCACCGCCGCCTCGACCGCCTTGCGGCGGCTGAGCGGCGACAGCGTCACGATCGCGCAGACGACGAGGCCGGCCGCGGTCACGATGATCGCCACCCATGAGGGGGTGAACAGGAACAGCAGCAGGCCGACGGATGCCGTCGCCGTCCAGGCGTAGAAGATCAGCACCGCATGCAGATGCGAGTGCCCCATGTCGAGCAAGCGGTGGTGCAGGTGCTTCCGGTCGGCGCTGAACGGCGACTTGCCGGCGCGGAGGCGGCGGAACACCGCGAGAGCGAAGTCCAGCAGCGGCACGAGCAGCACCGCGAAGGGCAGCAGCACCGGGATGAACGCCGGCAGCAGCTCCTTGTTGCTCAGCGGCCGCTGGTCGTAGTTGCCCGTGAAGCCGATGGTGGAGGTGGCCATCAGCAGTCCGACCAGGAGGGCGCCGGCATCCCCCATGAACAGCTTCGCCGGGTGCCAGTTCAGCGGCAGGAAGCCGACGCATGCTCCGATCAGCACCGCCGAGATGAACTGCGGCAGGTTGAAGTACGAACTCTGGGCGGTCGGCTCGTAGGTGACGACGTACGAGTAGACGAAGAACACGCCGTTGGCGATGATCGCGACACCCGCGACCAGGCCGTCGAGCCCGTCGATGAAGTTGATCGCGTTCATCACGAGCACCACTGCGAACACGGTGATCGCCAGGAACATGTAGGGCGAGAGCAGCAGCGAGGTGTTCTGCAGCCACGGTATCTGGACGATCTGGATGCCCTGCCATGCCAGCAGCGCCGCCGCGATGATCTGCCCGGCGAGTTTGGTCAGCCAGTCGAGATCCCAGACATCGTCGGCCACGCCGATGCCGACGATGATCGCGGCCGCACCGAGCACGGCCAGGATCTTGCCGGGGTCGGAGAACACGATCGACAGCTGCGGCAGTTGCGATCCGATGGCGAAGGCCACGAGCACTCCGAAGAACATCGCGACGCCGCCGAGCCTCGGGGTCGGGCGCGTGTGCACGTCCCGCTCGCGGATCTTCGGGTACAGCCGGTACTTGGTGCTCAGTTTCCAGATGAGCATGGCCAGCGCAAAGGTCACGACCGCGGCGACGCCGGCCACCAGGACGTAGAAGATTATGCGCATTTGTCGGCACCGACGATCCGGGCGATGGCGGCATCCGGGATGACGCCGTGCCGCACGATGCGCAGCTTGCCGGCTGCGCCATCCGGGCCCGGCGCACTCAGGCCGGTCGCGTCGACGATGGTGGAGCCGGAGCGCTGCTCCGCGGCGGGGTACGCCGCACCCGCGGGGCCGCCGTCGAGATAGACGGCGACGGCGCCGCCCAGCATCGCCTCGGCCTCGGCTGCCGTGGTGGCGGCGGGCTCCCCCGTCCTGTTGGCGCTCGACACGGCCAGCGGGCCGGTCTCCGAGAGCAGTTCCAGCGCGATGGTGTCGCTGGGCATGCGGAGCGCGACGGTGCCGCGCGTCTCGCCGAGATCCCAGTCGAGGGTGGGGCGGGCGCGCAGGATGATGGTGAGCCCTCCCGGCCAGAACTCGGCCACCAGGGCGCGCACCTCGTCGGGGATCTCATCGGCCAGGGCATCCAGCGTCGGGATGCCGGGCAGCAGGACAGGGGGCGGCGACGTGCGTCCACGGCCTTTGGCGTCGAGCAGGCGCTGCACCGCGGTCGGCGAGAAGGCGTCGGCGGCGACCCCGTAGACGGTGTCGGTCGGGATCACGACGAGCTCGCCCCTGCCGATGGCTCCGCGGGCGAGGCGCATCCCGGTCAGCAGCTCGGCCGGAACGGCGGTGTCGTAGAGGGGCATGGCGAGGTCCATGGTACCGGGGCGCAGCGGAGCGCTCCCGAGTGGGCGAGACTTGAGGCACCATGATCCGCACCCCGCTGTTCGTCTTCGACATGGACGACGTGCTCTTCGACTACGACTGGCGCGTCAGGATGACGGGGCTCAGCGCCCTCACCGGCCTCGAGTTGCAGGAGCTGCGCTCCCGGTGGTGGCACGACGAGGGCGAGTGGGCGGCCGAGGCCGGGCGCTTCGCCGACGCCGAGGCGTACCGCTCGGCCTTCGGGCGGGCGGTCGGCACCGACATCGCCGTGCACGACTGGATCGCGAACCGCCGCTCGGCGATGACGCCATGGCCGGAGTCGTTCGCCGCCGTCGAACGCGCAGGAGAGCTCGGCACGGTGAGCCTGCTGACCAACAACGGGCCGCTGGTCGAGGCTCACCTCGCCGAGCTCGCACCCGAGCTCGTCCCCTTGTTCGGGGATGAGCTGCACACCTCCAGCTTCTACGGCGCTCGCAAGCCCGACCCGACCGTGTTCGCGAACCTGCTGGCGCACTACGGCGTGGAGGCCGATCAGGTGTTCTTCGCCGACGACCTCGAGGTGAATGTCGAGGCGGCGCGGTCGCTCGGCATCGAGGCGCACCGCTTCATGGATGCCGGATCGCTCACCGCTGCGATCGAGCGCTTCGCCGAGCAGCTGGGAGCCGGAACAGGGTCGCGAGACGTCGCCTAACGCAGCGCGCTCGTCGCGCGGTCGCGTCCCAGCAGGTCGCGGGTCGTGGCCGGCGCCCGCCAGCCGTCGGCGCGCAGCAGTTCGTGGATCGCCGCGGCTTGCAGCTCCCCGTGCTCGAGGATGAGCACGCCGCCCGGTCGGAGCAGGGCGGCCGCGCGGCGCGAGACCGCGCGCACCACCTCGAGGCCGTCCGGGCCGCCGAAGAGCGCGGGAGGCGGATCGAACAGCCGCACCTCAGGGTCGCGCGGGATCGCACCGTCCGGGATGTACGGCGGGTTGGAGATGACGACATCGAACGTGCCGTCGAGCTCGGGGACGGCCTCCGCCAGGTCCGCGAACACCAGCCGGAGGTTGTCGGCGCCGCTCTCGCGGAGGTTCTGCTTGGCCCAGATGAAGGCACGTGGCGAGTTCTCGACGGCCACGATCTCAGCCTGCGGCACCTCCGTCGCCATGGCCAGCGCGATCGCACCCGATCCGGTGCCGAGATCGATCCCCCGCGGTGACGGCGAGGGCACCGCCAGCAGGGCGTCGATCGCGAGCTGCGCGACCGACTCCGTCTCGGGGCGGGGGATGAAGACGCCGGGCCCGACGGCGAGCTCCAGGGAGCGGAACGGCGCGCGTCCCGTGATGTGCTGCAGCGGCTCGCGGGCGGCGCGGCGCTCGACCGCCTCGATGGTCGCGAGGTACTGCTCCGGGTCGAGTGCGGCATCCGTGACCGCCATCGCCTGCACCTGGCCCCTGCTCACGCCGAGCACATGCCCGAGCAGCAGTTCCGCGTCGACGTCGGCGTTGCGGATGCCGGCGGCCGACAGCACGCGGATGGCGTGCTCGCGCAGGGCGGAGACGGTGAGGGCTGTGCTCATGCCGGCTGGCTGGGTCACTCGGCGCCGAGTTCGGCCAGCTGCGCCTCTTCGTCGAACCGGATGCACGAGTCGATCACCGGGTCGAGCGCGCCGTTCATGACCTGCGCCAGGTTGTACGCCTTGTAGTCGGTGCGGTGGTCGGCGATCCGATTCTCCGGGAAGTTGTATGTGCGGATGCGCTCCGAGCGGTCCATCGTGCGGATCTGCGTCTTGCGGGCGGCGCTGGATGCGGCGGCGAGTTCCTCCTGCTGGCGCGCGAGGAGGCGGGCGCGCAGCACGCGCATCCCGGCCTCCCGGTTCTGGATCTGCGACTTCTCGTTCTGCATCGAGACCACGATGCCGGTGGGGATGTGGGTGATGCGCACCGCCGAGTCGGTAGTGTTGACCGATTGCCCACCGGGACCGGACGAGCGGAACACGTCGATCCGGAGATCGTTCGGGCCGATCTCGACCTCCTCCGGCTCGTCGACCTCTGGAAAGACGAGCACACCGGCGGTCGAGGTCTGGATGCGGCCCTGCGACTCGGTGGCCGGCACGCGCTGCACGCGGTGCACGCCGCCCTCGTACTTGAGGTGCGCCCAGACGCCTTCCGCGGGATCGGTGGCGTTCGACTTGATGGCCAGCTGCACATTGGTGTAGCCGCCGAGGTCGGTCGGATCGGATTCGAGGATCTCGGTCTTCCAGCCCTTGGACTCTGCGTAGTGCAGGTACATCCGCAGCAGGTCCGCGGCGAACAGCGCGGACTCGGCCCCACCGGCGCCGCCCTTGATCTCCATGATCACGTCGCGGCCGTCATCCGGATCGCGCGGGATCAGCAGACGGCGCAGCCGTTCCTGCGCGGCGGCCAGCCCCTCCTCGAGGGCGGGGATCTCGGCCGCGAAGGCCTCGTCCTCCTTCGCCAGCTCGCGCGCGGCCCCCAGGTCGCCCTCGGCCTGCAGCCAGTCGTCGTGCGCCTTGAGGATCTTGCTCAACTCCGCGTAGCGGCGGTTGACCTTCTTGGAGCGTGCGGGATCGGCGTGCAGGGCGGGGTCCGACAGCTGCTGCTGCAGTTGTTCGTGCTCGGCCCGCAGCGCGGCGACCGATTCGAACACCGCCTACTCCTTGTGGCCGTGCGACCCGTTGGCGCTGTGGCCGTTCCCCGTACCGCTGTGCCCGTTGGCGGCGGGCAGCGAGTTCTGGATCTGCACCAGGAACTCGGTGTTCGACTGCGTCTCCTTGAGCTTGCTGAGCACCACCTCGAGCTGCTGCTGCAGTTCGAGACCGGCGAGCGCGCGGCGCAGGCGCCAGGTGATCTTGACCTCTTCGGGGCTGAGCAGCTCCTCCTCGCGGCGGGTGCTCGATGCGTAGATGTCGACGGCCGGGAAGATCCGCTTGTCGGCGAGCTGGCGCGAGAGGCGCAGCTCCATGTTCCCGGTGCCCTTGAACTCCTCGAAGATGACCTCGTCCATCTTGGA
>WOYR01000165.1:0-4130 GCA_011620705.1 Microbacteriaceae bacterium
CTCGTGAAAGTACGGGCTTATGCGTACTTTCGGCGCCGAGAGTACGCATAAGCCCGTACTTTCGCGGAATGGCTAGGCGTCGAGGCGCGTCATCCAGCCGTGGCGGTCCTCGATGCGGCCGTACTGGATGTCGGTGAGCTCCTGCCGCAGCGACAGCGAGACGCGCTCGGCCGGCTCCGGCATCCAGATGCCGAAGTCCTTCGACTTGATGTCGGAGATCGGGACCACGACCGCTGCCGTGCCGCAGGCGAAGGCCTCGACGATCTCGCCCGACTCGGCGCCCGCTCGCCACTCGTCGATCGCGATCGGCCGCTGCTCGATGGTGTAGCCGCGATCGCGCGCGAGCTTCAGGATCGAGTCGAGAGTGATGCCTTCGAGGATCGAGTCGCTGTCGGGGGTGATGAGCGTCTTGTCCTTCGTGACGAGCACCAGGTTCATGCCGCCGAGCTCCTCGAGGTACTTGCCCTCCTGGGCGTCGAGGAACACGACCTGCGCGCAGCCGTTCTCATAGGCCTCCTGCTGAGGCAGCAGCGACGCGGCATAGTTGCCGCCCGTCTTCGCCGCGCCCGTGCCGCCGTGCCCTGCGCGGGTGTAGTTGGTCGATAGCCAGATCGACACCGGCTCCACCCCGCCGCTGAAGTAGGCGCCCGCGGGGCTGGCGATGACGTTGTAGTTCACCTTCGTGGCGGCGCGCACCCCGAGGAAGGCCTCCTTCGCCCACATGAAGGGACGCAGGTAGAGGCTGGTCTCTGCGGCATCGGGCACCCATGCGGCATCCACCGCGATGAGCTGCTTGATCGAATCGAGGAAGTACTCGGTGGGCAGTTCCGGCAGGGCGAGACGGCGGGCGGAGCGCTGCATCCTTGCCGCATTCTGCTCCGGCCGGAACGTCCAGATCGAGCCGTCGGCGTGCCGGTACGCCTTCAGACCCTCGAAGATCTCCTGCCCGTAGTGCAGGACCGCGGCCGAAGGCTGGATCGAGATCGGACCGTATGGCTGCACGCGCGGGCGGTGCCAGCCGCCGTTCTCCGACCAGCAGACGTCGACCATGTGGTCGGTGAAGAACTTGCCGAAGCCGGGGTCCGCCAGGATCTCGGCGCGCTCGGCGTCTGACTTCGGGTTTTCGCTGCGGGTGACCTGCCAGAGCAGGCTCTGCGTGGCCATCGGGAGGAGGTTCACCATCGTGCTGTCCTTCGTCGTCGTGATGTCTAGTGTGCGCCCAATTGCTGCCGGATCGCCGAGCCGACGGCGCCGGTGCCCCGCGGCGTCGCTCCGCGCTCGGCGAGATCCGCCGTCACCGCCGCCTCGATGCGCCTGGCCGTCTCCGGCATCCCGAGATGGTCCAGGAGCAGGGCGGTGGACAGGATCGCCGCGGTGGGGTCGGCCTTCTGCTGCCCCGCGATGTCCGGAGCCGAGCCGTGCACCGGCTCGAACATCGAGGGGAACGCGCCATCCGGGTTGATGTTGCCCGAGGCCGCAAGTCCGATGCCGCCGCTGATTGCGCCGGCCAGGTCGGTGAGGATGTCGCCGAAGAGGTTATCCGTGACGATCACGTCGAATCTAGCAGGGTCGGTGACGAAGAAGATCGTCGCGGCGTCCACGTGCAGGTAGTCGACCGCCACGCCCGGATGCTCTGCAGCGGCCGCGTCGGTCAGCCGCTGCCAGAGCTGCCCCGCGCTGGTGAGCACGTTGGTCTTGTGCACCATCGTGACCTTCTTGCGGCGCTTCTCGGCGAGCTCGAAGGCGTAGCGCACCACGCGCTCGACGCCGTAGGCCGTGTTGATGCTCACCTCGGTGGCCACCTCGTGCGCAGTGCCGGATCGGAAGCGCCCGCCGTTGCCGGTGTACGGCCCCTCCGTGCCCTCGCGGACGACCACGAAGTCGACATCGCCGTGCTGGGAGAGCGGGCTGGTGACGCCAGGGAAGATCCGCGTTGGGCGCAGATTGACGTAGTGGTCGAAGGCGAAGCGCAGCTTCAGCAGCAGGCCGCGCTCGATGATCCCGCCCGCCAGTCTCGGATCGCGCGGATCGCCGCCGACCGCGCCCAGCAGCATGACCTCGTGCTGCGCCAGCGCGGCCAGATCGTCATCGCTCAGGATGTCGCCGGTCTGCAGGTAGTGGCGCGCGCTGAACGGGTACTCGGTGACCTGCAGCACGGCTTCGCCGCCCAGCGCGGTGCGCAGCGTCTCGACCGCCTCGGCGATCACCTCCGGGCCGATTCCATCGCCCGGGATGGTGGCGAGGTCGATGGTGCGGGTCACGCGTTCTCCTGGGATTTCGAGTCGTCCACGGAATTGCAGGCGGCCTCCCGATCGCGAGGCCGACAGCGCGGGATGGCGAGGATTCCGGGCGAGTGCCAGCCTAGCGCGCGGCCTCGGCACCGCTGCGGCGCGAATCCTGCCGCTCGTCGTCGACCTTCAGGCGTCGACGATGTCGATCTCGCGCAGCTCCTCCGCGTCGATCGCCGCGGCGACCCGTGCAAGCACCTGGTCGGGGACAGGCGAGTCCACCGTGATGATGCTGAGCGCCTGACCGCCCGCGCTGCGGCGCGCGATCTGCATCCCGGCGATGTTGATCCCGGCGTCCCCGAACTCGCGCCCGTAGCTCGCCACGATCCCCGGCCGGTCGGCGTACAGCATCACGATGTGGTGCTCGGCGATCGGCACCTCGATGTCGTAGCCGTTGAGGCCGACGATCTTCTCGACCATCCTGGTGCCCGAGAGCGTGCCGGAGACCTCCACGGAGCTGCCGTCGGCGAGCAGGCCGTGCAGCGTCGTCACATTGCGGTAGTCCTTGCTCTCCTCCGCCGTGGTCAGGCTCGAGCTGATGCCCCGCTGCTCCGCCAGCAGCGGGGCGTTGACATAGGAAACGTTCTCCGTCACCTGGTTGGTGAAGTAGCCCTTGAGAGCTGCCAGCCGGTAGACGCTCACGTCGTACGCCGCCAGTTCGCCGCGCACATCGACCTCGAGGGCGGTGAGCGCGCTGTGCCCGGCGACGGCCGCGAGGATCTGGCCGAGCTTCTCGACGAGGGCGATCCCTGGGCGGACGAAGGGGTCGATGATGCCGCCGGCGACGTTCACCGCGTCTGGCACGAGTTCGCCGCCGAGCGCGAGCCGCACCGACTTCGCCACCGACACGCCCGCCTTCTCCTGCGCCTCGTCGGTCGAGGCGCCGAGGTGGGGGGTGACGACGATGTTGGGCAGGCCGAGCAGCTTCGAGCCGGTCGGCGGCTCGTTGACGAACACGTCGAGGCCCGCACCGGCGATGACGTTCCTCGCCAGGGCGTCGGCGAGCGCGTCCTCGTCGATCAGGCCGCCGCGCGCGACGTTGACGATGTATGCCGTCTTCTTCATCTTCGCCAGCTGGGCCGCGCCGATCATCCCGGTGGTCTCCGGGGTCTTCGGCATGTGGATGGTGATGAAGTCCGACTGGGCGAGCAGCTCGTCCAGCGGCAGCAGCTGCACGCCCAGCTGCTGCGCGCGCGCCGCGGTGACGTAGGGGTCGTAGGCGACCACGTTCATCCCGAATGCCTGCAGACGGGCCGTGATGAGCGCGCCGATCCGGCCGAGGCCGATGATGCCCACCGTCTTCTCGTAGAGCTCGGCCCCGGTGTACTTCGAACGCTTCCACTCCCCCGCCGACAGTGAGGCGTCCGCCGCCGGGATGTGGCGCGCGACGCTCAGCATGTGGCCGATGGTCAGCTCGGCGGCGCTGATGATGTTGGAGGTCGGGGCATTGACCACCATCACGCCGGCTTCCGTCGCTGCCTTGATGTCGACGTTGTCCAGCCCGACCCCTGCCCGTGCCACGACCTTCAGCTTCGGGGCGGCGGCGATGGCTTCGGCATCCACCTGGGTGGCGGAGCGGATCAGGATGGCGTCGGCCCCTGCCAGCGCGGACAGCAGCGCGGGACGGTCGGTGCCATCGACATGGCGGATGTCGAAGTCGGGGCCGAGGGCCTCGACCGTGGCAGGTGAGAGTTCTTCGGCGATCAGGACGATCGGCTTGGCCACGAGAGAGTTCCTTCGGGGTCGGAGATCCGGCCTCGACGCGTCGCGGGCACGGCGGTCACGAGTTTAGCGGGTGCGACGACGCGGCCATGACCCGCTGCGGTCGCGCAGCCGGCCGCC
>WOYR01000165.1:4230-8522 GCA_011620705.1 Microbacteriaceae bacterium
TTTAGCGGGTGCGACGACGCGGCCATGACCCGCTGCGGTCGCGCAGCCGGCCGCCGCCCGGGCTTCGCCGAAAGTACGGGTATATGCGTACTCTCGTGGCTGAAAGTACGCATGTATCCGTACTCTCGGGGCGCACTGCGCACTCTCGGGGGGCACCCGCGGGTCACTTCAGGGGCGGCTGCACGACTTGCGCCCACTGCACGGCGCTCAGCGCCAGCGCGTTGGTGGCGGCGAGGCCGACCGCGAGGATCAGCGCCCGCGGGAACAGTTCGCGCCCGCGGCCGATGCAGAGCGCCGCCAGGTAGAGCAGCACGGGAGCGAGGAGCCCGATCGCGAGCAGCCACCACGGCACCGCGTCGCCGATGCCCAGTGATGCGTAGTAGGACGGCAGGGCGATCAGGTTCGAGATGCCCTCGAAGAGCGGGAAGGCGTAGAGGATCGCGAACACGATCCACAGGATGACCGTGGCGAGCAGCGAGGAGCGCGCAGGGGCGGTCTCGTTCTCGCCGTCGTCGACGGCGCCTGGCGACTCGGCGCTCATCAGATCATCGCCAGCAGGATCGGCCATGGCAGCAGCACCAGGACGCCGAGAGCGAACCAGCCCACCCGCACCGCGGTGCGGCGGTCGGAGGCGAGGGTCAGCACGGCGAGATACCAGAGCGCGCCCGAGATGATCGCAACGAACTCACCGAACTGCCAGGCCACCTGCGAGAAGAGGTCGGCGGCGGTCGAGCCGGTGATCTGGACCGAGAGGATCCACCCCACCACGACGGCGAGGAACAGCACGGCGAACAGCACGTTGATCGCGGTGCGAGCGAGGTTGCCGGGCGCGGAACGCGGGCCCGTGCCGCCTCCGTCGTCGTCCAGCCGTTCAGGCTGACTTTCGAGCCGGTTCCGGCTCAGCGGGTCGACACCCCCGCGCAGCTCATCGCCCGCCCAGCTGAGGGCTTCGTCGTCGTCGCTGTGGGAGCCGGGCGAGCCGGCTGCAGCCCGTTCGGTGTTCCGGGCCACTCAGCGGCCCCATCGCAGGTGCACGACATCGGCCGCCGAGGTGGAGAGCGGATGATCGCTCCCGAGCCCGGTCACGGTCGCCGCTGTCTTCTTCACGCGTCCCATTCTGCCCGCTCGGACTGGGACTCGACCATGCGGCGGCTCGGCGCGGCCGAGTTCCCGGCGTGGCTGCGGAACCTGGAGGCACGGCCTCGGGTGTTACACCTTCGACACATCGATGGGGTTGACTCGCACGATGGACCTGATCGACGTGCGCGAGGTGCGGGTGGCGGCCAGCCGCGCCGAGCTCGTGTTCGGCGACCACGAGGTCCCTCTTGCCGGCGGGAGCTGGCTGTTCTCGGAACCGCAGCCCGGTGTCGAAGGGCTCGTCGACCTCACCGGCCTCGGCTGGGAGCCGGTGGTCGAGCATCCGGACGGCGGCCTGACGATCGCGGCCACCTGCACGCTCGAAAGGCTGCGGAAGCTGCCGCATCCGCTGTTCGCGTTCGCCGTCGACGCCCTGCTCGGTTCGTGGAAGATCCACCGCTTCGCGACCGTCGGCGGCAACATCTGCCTCGCGCTGCCGGCAGGGCCGATGATCTCGCTGACCGCCGCGCTGGACGGCGTCGGCGTGATCTGGACGGCGGATGGCGGCGAACGACGGGTGCCGATCGTCTCGCTGGTGACCGGCGTGCGGCGCACAGACCTCCGGCACGGGGAGGTGCTGCGGGCGATCGAGCTGCCCGCAGCAGCGGCGGCCGCGCGGACCGCGGTACGACGGATCTCGCTGGCCGAGCTCGGCCGCTCCGGGGTCTTCGTGATCGCACGGGCGGATGCCGACGGCGGCTTCGTCGTCACCGTCACGGCGGCGACGCCCCGGCCCCGCCAGTGGCGCTTCGCCGCGATGCCCTCCGCGGAGCAACTCGCGACAGCGATCGACAGCGGCGTCGCCGACTGGTACGACGACGCGCACGGCGCCCCCGACTGGCGGCGGGCGATGTCGCTGCGCTTCGCCGAGGAGTGCCGCCTCGAACTCCTGGCCCAGCCGTGATCGTGCGGTTCAGCGTCGACGGCGCGCCGCTCGAAGCGGCGCCGAGACCCGGTCAGGTGCTCAGGACGCTGCTGCGCGAGCACGGCGTCACCGCCGTCAAGAAGGGCTGCGACGCCGGCGACTGCGGCGCATGCTCGGTGCTGGTGGACGGGGCGGCCGTGCACTCCTGCCTGTTCCCGGCGCACCGCATCGACGGGTGCGAGGTGACCACCGTCGCGGGGCTCGGCACCGTCGAGTCGCCGCATCCGGTGCAGAGCGCCTTCGTGGAGGCGGCGGCCTTCCAATGCGGCTTCTGCACGGCGGGCATGATCGTGACCGCGTCCACCTTCGAGCACGCCGACCTCGATGACCTGCCCCGGATGCTGAAAGGCAACCTCTGCCGCTGCACCGGCTACCGCGCCATCGACGACGCCGTGCACGCGGTGCGCAATGTCGAGCACACCGGCGCGGGAGAGGCGGCCACCCGCTCGGTCGCCGCCCCGGCCGCGTGGCGCGTGGTCACCGGCACCGAGCAGTACACGCTCGACGGGCCGCCGTCGGAATACTCGGGCTCCGAGCCGCCAGGAGAGCCCGGCGCCACCACTCCGCTGCTGCACCTGGCTGTGCTGGGCAGCCCGCACGCGCACGCCCGGATCGTGTCCATCGACGCCGCAGCGGCCGAGGCGATGCCGGGCGTGGAACTGGTGCTGACCCACCGCGACTCCCCGGCGACCGCGTTCTCCACCGGGCGGCACGACAGCCGGCTCGACGACCCGGACGATACGCATGTGCTCGACGAGATCCTGCGATTCCGCGGACAGCGGGTCGCGGCGGTCGTCGCGGCGAGCGCCGCCGAGGCCGAACGGGCCCTCGCCGCGATCCGGGTCGAGTACGAGGTGCTGCCCGCGGTGTTCGATCCGGAATCCGCGCGGCTGCCGGGTGCGCCGCTCGTGCATCCCGAGCTCGGCCCCGAGTCCCGCGCCGCAGCGCCCGAGCGCAACACGGTCGCCGAGGAGCACGGCGAGCGCGGCGACGTCGCAGCAGCGCTGGCGGGGGCTGCGGCATCCGTCACCGGGATCTGGACCACCTCGCGGGTCACCCACGCCGCCCTCGAGACGCACGCGACGCGGGGCTGGCTGGATGCCGCCGGCCGGCTCGTGCTGCGCACCTCGAGCCAGGTGCCCTACCTGGTGCGCGACGAGGTGGCGCGCATCTTCGAGCTGCCCGCCGAACGGGTGCGGGTCTTCTCGGCCAGGGTCGGCGGCGGCTTCGGGGGCAAGCAGGAGCTGATCACCGAGGACCTGGTCGCGCTGGCCGTGCTGAGGCTCGGGCGTCCTGTGCAGTACGAGTTCACGCGCGAGGACGAGTTCGCGATGGCGCCGCTGCGGCATCCGATGACCGTCTCGGTCACCCTCGGCGCCTCCGCCGACGGGGTGCTCACCGCCGTCGCCGTCGACCAGCTGATGGACACCGGTGCATACGGCAACCACGGCATCGGCGTGATGTACCACGCGGTGCACGAGTCGATCGCGGTGTACCGCTGCGCGAACGTGCGGGTGGATGCCCAGTCCGTCTACACGAACAACCCGCCGTCCGGCGCCTTCCGCGGCTACGGCCTCGGGCAGGTCATCTTCGCCGTCGAGTCGGCGATGGACGAGCTGGCCCGCGAACTCGGCATCGACCCGATCGAGCTGCGCCGCCGCAACGTGGTCGTGCCGGGCGACCCGCTGCTGACCATCCACGATGAGCCGGATCCGACCATCTCCTACACCGGCGAGCACGGCCTCGGGCAGTGCCTCGAGCTGGTGGATGCCGCGCTCGCCCGCACCGCGTCCGCCGACGCCGCGGCGGCTCCCGCCGGGTGGCGCCTCGGCAGCGGAGTCGCTCTCGCGATGATCGCCACCATCCCGCCGCGCGGCCACCACGCCGACGCGGTCGTGCGGGCGTTGGAGCCCGGGCAGGCCGACGGCGCGCTCTTCGAGCTCGAGGTGGGCACCGCCGAGTTCGGCAACGGCTCGACGACGGTGCACGCGCAGCTCGCCGCCGATGCCCTCGGCACGACGCCGGAGCGGATCCGGATCCGGCAATCCGACACCGACGTGGCGGGCCACGACACCGGGGCGTTCGGCTCGACCGGGACGGTGGTGGCGGGGATGGCGGTGTTCCGCGCGGCGACGGCGCTGGCCGCCCGGCTGGCGGCAGGGGCGGCAGGGGCGGCAGGGGCGCAGGGGGACGGCGGGCCGCGCGAGGCGCACGGTCACTCCGACGGCGA
>WOYR01000146.1 GCA_011620705.1 Microbacteriaceae bacterium
GATGTCGTCGATGAGCAGGATGTCGATCTCCCGGTAGCGGGCCTGGAAGGCTGCCGCCCGGTTGTTGGCGATGGAGTTGATGAAGTCGTTGGTGAACTCCTCGGAACTCACATAGCGCACGCGCACGCCGGGGTAGAGCCGCTCGGCATAGTGCCCGATCGCGTGCAGCAGGTGGGTTTTGCCCAAGCCGGAGTCCCCGTAGATGAAGAGCGGGTTGTATGCCTTGGCAGGCGCCTCGGCGACGGCGACCGCGGCGGCATGTGGAAAACGGTTCGAGCCTCCGATCACGAAGTTGTCGAAGTTGTATTTCGGATTCAGCTGGGTCTCGGAGCGGCGGGACTGCTGGCCTGCTCCACCTCGCGTGATCGAGGATGCGGAGGGTGCTGACGCGCTGGTGGCATCCTGTTCGCGAGGCGAGTCCTGGGACCCTCCCGATTCGAGTGGAGCGCCGACGCCGGCATGCTGGATCTCGGGATTCACGACGATGGCGAAGTTCGTGATGCCGTGCTCGCCGTCGATGGTGTTGAGCGCATTCAAAAGGGGGACGCGGATGCGCTGATCGAGCATGCCCCGCGTGAGCTCGTTGGGGACCTCCAGGTAGAGGGTGCCTGCGAGCACGCCCTTGGGTTCGACGAGGTTCAGGAAACCCCGCAACTGGGGTGTCACGCGGTCATCGGCGCGGAGCAAGGCGAGCACGGAGTCCCAGATTCGTCTGGTCGGATCCGGTGCGTCGGTCATGATCTCTCTCTGCTGGGCTGGCGCGTCTGTCGCGGACTCACCTTAGTTTGCGATGGCGCGTCGTGACCATCGGATGCGAGGATCGGTGTGGAGAATGGTCGGTTGGCTTCTGCGGTTTGACCACGACCCCGTAACCGCCTATTTTTAATCAGTTGACGACCGCCTTGAGGCGGTCCCTTGTTCTTCCCGGTCTACGACACCGGGTTTTGGAGATACCACCATGACCAAGCGAACCTTCCAGCCGAACAATCGCCGCCGCGCCAAGGTGCACGGGTTCCGCCTGCGCATGCGCACGCGCGCCGGCCGTTCGATTCTTGCCGCCCGCCGCCGCAAGGGGCGCACCGAGCTCTCTGCGTAGCCTGTCGGTGCTCGCCAGGGCGAACAGGGTGGTCCGCGCGGAGGACTTCCGGTTGGTCGTCCGCCGCGGCCGGCGTTCGGTGACACCTGTCGCTGTCTACTACCGCCTCGAGCGGGGGGCGCAGGATCCGCTCCGGTTCGGGATCATCGTGGGCCGCTCGGTCGGAAATGCGGTGGAACGCAACCTGGTGCGCCGTCGTTACCGTGCTCTCGGTCGACAATTCGTCGAAGCGGGGGCCCACGGCGGCGATGTGGTGGTGCGCGCGCTCCCCGGATCTGCACAGCGCAGCTGGGCTACCCTCGCCGATGACATGCACACCGCACTCGATGCCGCGCTCCTCGAAAAAGTCGTGATGCCCCAGTTGCCCGGCGCGCTGTGATGCGAGTGCTCTCCTTTGTGCTCCTGCTGCCGCGCAACATCTGCGTTGTCGTGCTGCGGGGTTATCGCGCGGTCATCTCGCCGCTGTACGGCGAGGTGTGCCGGTACTACCCGAGCTGCTCGGCGTACGCCCTCGGCGCGATCCAGCAGCACGGGGTGGTGAAGGGCATCGCGCTCGGCACCTGGCGCATCGTCCGCTGCAATCCATGGGCGAAGGGCGGCGTGGATGACGTTCCAGAACGCCGCGTGCCCCGCTACCAGCTCACCCATTTCGGCTTCGTCTACCCGGCGAGCCACGGAAAGGCCTGACCAGTGGACCTCAACGGAATCATCAACGGGATCGGAACGGTCCTCACGCCCATCAAGTGGGTGATCGAGGCGATCCTCGTCGGGTTCCACTGGTTCTTCGTGAACGTCCTGCACATGGCTGACGGAGCCGGTATCACGTGGGTGCTGTCCATCGTGGGTCTGACGGTGGTCGTGCGCGCCGCCCTGATCCCGGTCTTCGTGCGGCAGATCAAGAGCCAGCGCAAAATGATGGAGGTCGCACCGCAGCTGAAGAAGATCCAGGACAAGTACAAGGGCAAGAAGGATCAGTTCTCGCGCGAGGCGATGCAGCGCGAGACGATGGAGATGTACCGCAAGGCGGGGACGAATCCGCTCGCATCCTGTCTGCCGCTTCTGATCCAGATGCCGATCTTCTTCAGCCTGCTGCCGACCTTGAACGAGGCGAAGCCGGACGCGAACGGCGTCTTCCACGCCGGCGTCGGCCTGTTCTCGAAAGATCTGGTGGAGAGCCTCTACCGCGCGAATCTGTTCGGGGTGGCACCGCTGAAGGACAGCATCCAGACCGCGTGGGGGACCGAGTGGGTCGTCGTGATCATCGCGGCCGTCATCGTGCTGCTGATGACCGCATCGCAATTCTTCACGCAGCTGCAGCTGGTGTCGAAGAACATGTCGCCCGAGACCAAGGCGAGCCCGATGTACCGTCAGCAACGGATGCTGCTCTACGTGCTGCCGGTGATCTTCATCTTCTCGGGCTTCGCGTTCCCGATCGGCGCGATGTTCTACTGGCTCACCTCCAATGTGTGGACGCTGGTGCAGCAATTCCTGGTCATCCGGAACCTGCCGACCCCGGGCAGCGAGGCAGCCCTCGCGCGTGAGGCGCGCTTGGCCCGCAGGAATCGGCAGCGGATGAGCGGCAATGCTGTGGCGCTGGCGCAGCCAGAAGCCGCCGCCGCGATCGAGGCTCCGCCGAAACCGGTGACGACGCAACGCGTGCAGCCGGTGAGCAAGAGCCGCGCGAAGAAGGGGAGTGGCAAGAAGTGAGCGACATGACCGAGGTCGCGGCGTCCGAGGCGAGCTCGGAGTCGGCGAAGGGCGATGCTCCTCTGAGCGATCAGGAACTGGTCGACGAGGGCGACATCGCCGCGGACTACATCGAGGAACTGCTCGATATCACGGACCTCGATGGAGACATCGATATCGCGGCGCGCTCGGGCCGGGCCTACGTGTCGGTGACGGCGGCGGCGGGCGCGAACCTTCGCCTCCTCTCGAAGCCCGACACCGTAACTGCCCTGCAGGAGCTGACGCGGTTGGCGGTGCAGAACAGGACCGGTCGCTTCTCGCGGCTGATCCTGGACATCGGGGGCTCGCGCGATCAGCGCGCAGCCGAGCTGGCGACGCTGGTGGACCGGGCCGTCGCGCGTCTGGAGGAGGGCGCAGCCTCGGCATCGCTGCCGCCGATGTCGAGCTATGAGCGCAAGATCGTGCACGACATCGTGGCTGAGCGCGGTTTCGCGTCCGAGTCGGAGGGCGAAGGTCGCGAGCGGCACACGGTCATCACGCCGGCCTGATGTTTCACGTGAAACATCTCCGCTCGGCCGCCGCGCAGATGATGCGGTGATCGAGCCAGAGCCGGATGTCGCCGCGATGCTGTTCGGCGATCGGATCGACGTGGCGCGCGACTTCGCCCGTCGGCTGGGTGAGCGCGGCGAGGAGCTCGGGTTGATCGGACCGCTCGAACCGGCCCGGCTCTGGTCCCGGCATCTGCTGAACTGCGCGCTCCCCGCACCGTTGCTGCGCCCGGGGCTGGTGGGAGACATCGGAAGCGGCGCGGGGCTGCCAGGCATCGTGCTGGCGATCGCCCGCCCCGACGTCGACTTCGTCCTGGTCGAGCCGATGGAGCGCCGGGTCGAATGGCTTCGAGCCGAATCAGCCCGCCTGGGCCTCGTCAACATCCGGGTGGAGCGGGCGCGTGCCGAGGATGCCCCGCTCGTCGGACGCCTGGACCAGGTCACGGCCCGAGCGGTTTCTTCTCTGTCGAAGCTGATCCCGATCGCGGCGCCGCTCGCCCGCAAGGGCGGCGAGCTGCTCTTCCTGAAGGGCGCGCGGGTGGAGGACGAGGTCGCCGCGGCCGCGAGACAGATCCGCTCAGCGCGATTGAGCGGGGTCGAGGTGCTCGTGCTCGGGCAGGGGATCGTGCCAGAGGTCACCCGGGTCTTTCGGGCTACAGTTGACTGATCATCCCGCCGGGTTGTTTCACGTGGAACATCGCCGGTCGATGGACCGGTGCGCGTCAGGAAACGACGCCCGAACCGCGCAGAAGCGTCTGAGAGGGACCCCGGTAGTGAGCATCGAGAAGCGATACGACGAGACCCCGCTCGCGCGCGAGATCGCCGATCTGGCGCGACGCCGTGTCGCGCTGGCGGAGGAGCATGTGCCGCTTCCCCGGCATACGCGGATTCTCACGGTCGCGAATCAGAAGGGCGGCGTCGGCAAGACGACGACGACCGTGAACCTCGCGGCCGCTCTTGCGCGGTCCGGCGCGCGCGTGCTGGTCATCGATCTCGATCCCCAGGGCAACGCCTCGACGGCGCTCGGCGTCGAGCACCGCTCGGAGACCCCGAGCGTCTACGACGTGATCATCAACGACATCCCGATGCGCGATGTCGTGCAGACCAGCCCGGAGTTCGAGGGGCTCTCGTGCGTGCCGGCCACCATCCATCTGGCGGGCGCAGAGATCGAGCTGGTCTCGCTCGTCGCGCGCGAGCAGCGGCTGCGCGGGGCGCTCGAGCGCTTCCTGGCCGAATCGGCGGACGAGCATCCCTACCACTACGTCTTCATCGACTGCCCCCCCTCGCTCGGGCTGCTCACCATCAATGCTTTCGTGGCCGCGCGCGAGGTTCTCATCCCGATCCAGTGCGAGTACTACGCGCTGGAGGGACTGAGCCAGCTGCTCAACAACATCAAACTGATCGAGCGGCACCTCAATCCGGAACTGGCAGTCTCGACCATCCTGCTCACCATGTACGACTCGCGCACCAACCTCGCCAACCAGGTGGTCGAAGAGGTGCGGCAGCACTTCCCCATCGAGACGCTGAACAGCGTCATCCCGCGATCGGTGCGGATCTCGGAGGCCCCGAGTTATGGGCAGAGCGTGATCAGCTACGACGCGAATTCCCCGGGCTCGCTGTCGTACCGCGAGGCGGCATCCGAGATCGCACGCCGGGGGGCGCGGTGATGGCGGCGGCTCCCAAGCGCACCGGATTGGGGCGCGGCATCGGCGCGCTCATCCCGACCGTCGATGAGGGCGCGCGGCCCGTCGACGTGTTCTTCCCGTCCGGGGCCGGCGGGACCCCGGAGGCGGTGGATGGCCTGATCACCGTCCCCGGCGCCCGACTCGCGAGCCTGTCCCCCGACGACATCGTCCCGAACCCGCAGCAGCCGAGGCGCGACTTCCGGCCTGAGGAGCTCGACGAGCTGGTCGTGTCGGTGCGCGAGTTCGGCGTGCTGCAGCCGATCGTCGTCCGTCCACGGGCCGTCGCAGCTGCGGGCGAGCCTCGCTACGAGCTCATCATGGGCGAGCGCCGACTGCGGGCCAGCAAGCTCGCCGGCTTGGACGCCATCCCGGCCGTCGTCAAGAACACCGCCGACGACGCGATGCTCCGGGACGCCCTGCTCGAGAACCTGCACCGCGCCGACCTGAACCCGCTGGAGGAGGCATCGGCCTACCAGCAGCTGCTGTCCGACTTCGGGATCACGCAGGAGCAGCTCGCCGAGAGGATCGGCCGCTCGCGGCCGCAGATCACGAACACGATCCGGTTGCTGCGCCTGCCCGAGGCGATCCAGCGCCGCGTGGCGGCGGGGGTCCTCAGCGCCGGC
The DNA here is from genome assembly GCA_011620705.1 of Microbacteriaceae bacterium. Taxonomy (GTDB): domain Bacteria; phylum Actinomycetota; class Actinomycetes; order Actinomycetales; family Microbacteriaceae; genus Lysinimonas. The sequence goes on from WOYR01000146.1 coordinate 5,639, forward strand.
CACGCGCGAGCGATCCTCTCTGTGGGCGACTCGGCCGCCATGGAGAAGCTCGCGGACAAGATCGTCAACGAGGACCTCTCGGTGCGCGCCGCCGAAGCCGCCGCCGGCACGGCGGCACCGCCGAAGGCGCGCGCCACGAAGCCGACGGCCGGGCGCAGGCAGCACCACCTCGACGAGCTGGCGGAGCGGTTGGGCGACAGGCTCGACACGCGCGTCAGGATCGCCTTGGGCGCGAGCAAGGGCACCATCTCGATCGATTTCGCGACAGTCGCCGACCTCAACCGGATCATGGACGAGCTGGGAGTCGACAGCCGCGGCCTCTAGAGCCGGGTGGTCGCCCGTCGGTCGCGCCGTGCTCGTCAGTTGTCGCGGATGGCGGCCTCTGCCAGTGCCGAGTAGACCCAGCCGAGGTCGTGGCCCGCGGCTTCGAGCGCCTGCGGGAGCAGCGAGGTGTCGGTGAGGCCGGGCAGCACATTCGCTTCGAGGAACCAGGGGGTCCCAGCGCCGTCCACGATGAGGTCCACCCGCGAGAGGTGGCGCAGACCCAGCGCGCGGTGGGCGGTCAGCGCGGCCTGCGCCGCGGCGTCCGCCCACTCCTCGCCGATGCGCGCCGGTATGTAGAACCGGGTCTCGCCGGCGTTGTATCGGGCCTCGAAGCTGTAGACGCCCGAGAGGGGCTCGATCTCCACCGCCGGCAGCGCCACCGGCCCGTCGCCGGTGTCGATGATGCCGATCGCGATCTCGGTGCCGGTGACGCGCTGCTCGACCAGGGCGACATCCCCATAGCTGTACGCGTCGACCATGGCCCGCGGCAGGTGGGCGCGGTCCTCGACCATGGTGACCCCCTGGGCGGAGCCGCCCTGCGCCGGCTTGACCACCAGAGGAACGGGCAGCTCGTCGGCGATGGCCTCGAAGATGGCGTCTGCGCCGAGTTCGCGGAACGCGTCGCGGGGCAGGGTGATCGACCGGGGAGTGGCGACCCCGGCACGCGAGACGATGATCTTCGCCACCGGCTTGTCCCAGGCCAGGTGCGCGGCGCCCGAGCGGGAGCCGACGAAGGGGATGCCGAGGAAGTCGAGCAGTCCGCGCAGCGCCCCGTCCTCGCCCGACGCCCCGTGCAGGGCCGGCCACACCACGTCGGGGCGGTCGGCTCGGAGCCCGGCGAGCAGCCGCGCGTCCGGATCCCGCAGCTCGACGGTCAGGCCGTGCTCGAGCAGGCTGTCGGCAACCCGGCGGCCCGAGCGGAGCGAGACGTCGCGTTCGTGCGAGATCCCGCCGGCGAGCACGACGACATGGAGCGCCTCGGTCATCTGGTCAGCCGACACTCGGGGGCAGCACGCCTTCGCGCAGCGGCGGCTGCACGGCGAGCGGACCGGCCTGGGCGAACTCGTTGAGGAGGCTCAGTTCGCTGTTGATGACGATGGCGAGACGGCGGATGCCCTCCCGGATGAAATCGGGCGTCGGGTAGCAGAAGGACAGCCGCATGGCGTTGCGCCCGCCGCCGTCGGCGTAGAAGGCGGTGCCCGGGGTGTAGGCGACGAGCTCCTTGACCGCGCGCGGAAGCATCGCCTTCGAGTCGAGGTTGTCCGGCAGGCTGAGCCAGATGTAGAAGCCGCCGTTCGGGACGGTCCAGTGCAGCGTCGGCAACTGCTCCTGGAGCGCCCCGATCATGGCGTCCCTGCGCTCGTGGTAGACCCCGCGGAAGACCTCGATCTGGCCTTTCCAGTCGGCGCTCGAGAGGTACTCCGAGATCACGGTCTGCGAGAACGAGCTGGGCGAGAGCACTGCCGCCTCGTTCGCTAAGATGAGTTTTTCTTTGATAGCGTGCGGCGCGACAGCCCATCCGACGCGCAGGCCGGGCGCCAAGGTCTTCGAGAAGGTTCCCAGGTAGATCACGCCGTCCTCGTCGACCGAGCGCATTGCCTGCGGCGGCGCCTGGTCGAAGTACAGCAGGCCGTAGGGATTGTCCTCCACCACCAGGATGTCGTTCTCCCTGGCGATCTCGAGCACCTCCATGCGGCGCTCCCAGCTGAGGGTGACACCCATGGGGTTGTGGAAAGAGGGGATCGTGTAGAGGAACTTGATCGTGCGCCCCTGCTCGCGCAGCCGCGCGATCGTCTCGCGCAGCGATTGCGGGATGAGGCCGAACTGGTCCATCTCGACGTGTGCGACATCCGCCTGGAAGCTGCGGAACACGACGAGCGCCGTGACGTAGCTCGGGCCCTCGGCGATCACCACGTCGCCGGGGTCCAGGAACAGTTTCGAGACCAGCTCCAGGGCGTGCTGGGAGCCGGTGGTGACGACCACGTCGTCGACGCCGGCCCTGATCCCCTCGAGAGCCATCACCTCGAGGATCTGCTCCCGCAGCTTCGGGACGCCCTGGCCCGATCCGTACTGGAGCGCCACCGCGGCGTGATCGCGCACCGTGCGGTCGACCGCTGTCAGCACGAGCTCCTGGGGGAGCGCGGAGACGTAGGGCATCCCGCCTGCCAGCGAGACCACCTCGGGGCGGCTGGCGACGGCGAACAGGGCCCGGACCTCGGATGCGGTGAGCCCCGCGGTGCGCGCGGCGTAGCGCGAGTACCAGGGGTCGAGGTTGTTGCCCCGTGACTGATCCATGTGGGCCTTGTCCTTGTCGGTCCGTTCTTCGGATATCGAACCAGGGTATCCGCAGAAGCACGAAGGCCCCCTCCCCAGCACGGGGAAGGGGCCAGAGGCGTGGGGGTGGCGACGCGAAGTCGGTCGGCGGTCCTACGCCAGGAACTCCGCAAGGTCGGCTTCCAGGGCCGGCTTCGGCTTGGCGCCGATGACGGTCTTGACGACTTCGCCGCCGCGGTACACCTTCATCGCGGGGATGGAGGTGATGCCGTACTTCATCG
>WOYR01000203.1 GCA_011620705.1 Microbacteriaceae bacterium
TCGATGCCACGGTAGGCACAGGGATACTTGCCGTCGTTCGCGGTGATGTAGCCGGACGATGAGGCGATGCCTGAGCTGAATCCACACTTCCAACCGACGTTGTAGACGATGTTGCCAGCCGTGACACTGACCGGCGCACCGTCGAAACTGATGGCCTTGTTCGATGCGTCCACCACGTCGATGGAGGCGATGAGGCGGTTGGTTGCGACCTGCCGCCCACCAAGAGACGTGCCGATGTCGATGCTCTGGCCGACGCGGAACACGTCAGCGGTGGCGTTGGCGACGACTATGCGGTTGACGGCGGCCTCAGTGGCGGTCGCGATGTGCGCCGCGTTGTACTGCCCCGAGGTGAAACCAGCGAGGATAGCCTGCGAGTGGAGTGTGGCGAACTCGACGGTGAAGAGCGCCGCGAGTGCGTCGTGCGCATGGATGTCGAGCTGCTGGTAGGTGGGGCTGTTCAGCCTAGCAGAATCGCGGAACTGCACGATGTTCTGACTCACGAGTGGGAAGACTCCAGGTTTAGACGCGAGTGCACCATAGCTCAGAGAGCCGAGGTGCTTGCCGTAGTCGAAATGCGGCAACTCGACGCCGTTGGTGAAGTCGTAGAAGCAGGCGGGGAGGTAGAAGCCCGGATACTTGGTGCGCGATATCTCGATGCGGGAAAGCGCCACGCCGTCCGTCTTGCGGATGTAGAACTTGGGGATGCGGCGGAAGACGTTCCCGACGGCGTCCGTGACGGTCGTGATGTCGGACCACGGGTAGGCGTTGTCGAAGTCGTTGGCGACCACTGCGCTGCCCGCTCCGACGGCGGCGGTCATGTTAGTGGCCGCACCGATGCGTGCACATGTCGGAGTCGCCACCTTCGTCCACTCGACTCCGTGAATCGGGTACAGCTCCAGAGCGACGTCTTGGGCCTCCGTGGGGCGCTGTGCGATCATGTCACAACCTCCTTCACGCCTTATGGTGCCGTGAGTGTCACCGGCGGCTATCGGGATTGGCCCGACGCCGCCGGCGGTGCGGATCCCCGTGTCCCGCGAAGCCGCGGTGACTCATCGTGTGTTCGTGGCGGAGGGGCCGCACCTCGAGCATGCGTCAGGTGTCACCGAGCACATACGGAAGGCCCCCGGTCTACCGGGGGCCTTCTGTCGAGCTTCTGACCGTACGGCTCCCACGGGCCGCAAGGCTGCTGCCTACGTGGCGGCGATCGGCGCTGGCGCGGTGGTGGGGGCTACGCGCGGCCTTCCGAGTATCCCCACGACTCCGACGACCCCCGCTGTGATGCCGGCCCCGGTATAGTCGAGCTTCACACGGATGTACCGCTTGGAACCCGCGTACCCCGCCACCTGCGTGACCGAGTCCTTGGTCGTTGCGTCGATCTTCGTGAATCCACCGTGCACGGACCCCGCGGCGACGGCCGTGAAACCGGTGTCCTCGATGCTGTCGGACTCCTGCAGGATCGGCGTGAGGTGGTTCGACGCGTCGACGCCCGTGAGGGCGCCCACGGAGACCGCGATCATCGCGGCGTTCCAGCCCCACGTGTCGAGGATCGACGAGACGGTGTCCGTCGCGACGAGATCCTGCGGATCGAGCAGATGCACGATACCCGTGCGGTTCTTGATGTCTCTCATCGTCTTCCTCCTTCAGAGGCGGGTTCAGGAGGGCCCGCAGGTCCTCCCGTCCCATGTCTACTTGTAGTCGCGCACGCCGTCGAGGATGGCTTTGGAGCTCGCGCCGCGCCGGGCCTGTGCCCGTTCGGCCCGCTCGGCCTTCTCGCGATCGGCCTTGACGGCCTCGGTCTTGATAGCCGGGGCTTGCGCCCTCACGTCCTCGGGCGCGTTCACGACTCTGCCCCGTCGTGTGCGGCTATGGCCTCGCGGATCTGGGCGTTGGTGTCGTCCTCGGTCAGATCCAGCCCTCGCTCAGCCGCCTCAGCCAGAAGCTCGGCCTTGTTCATGCGATCGAGGGGCTTGGCCTCTACATGCCTGGGCGTCTCGTACGGGATGGCCTTGCCCGCACCGATCAAGTACCTGCCATGCTTGTCGAGCACGTCGACGGTCGTGCCCGCCGATACCCCGTTCCCTTCGACGAGGGTGTCGCGCGTGAGCGTCACCTTCATCGCACTCGCCTCCTTCCGGGCGGTGTCACCGCCCCGTCAGGCGAGGTACGGGAGGGCCGAAGCCCTCCCGCCTCGCGTCAGCCGCACCTACGCGGTGAGCGCGTCCAGCATCGCTGCGAAGCTGCCGGGTTGGCGGACTGCGATGTCCACGTCCTGCAGAGCGATAACGCGCAGGGTGCCGGCGGTACCTCCGGTGAACGGATCCACAAGGATGTCCAGCACTCCCCACTCGCCGATGATCATATCGGCCCAGTTGCCGAAGAAGATCGCCGAGCAGACGGAGCCCGAAGACCCCTTGACGAGCGTGGACGAGACCTGGTTGGAGATGTGAGCGGCGTAGCCGTTGACCGGGGTCGCGCCTGCCCGTACGTCCCAGATCATCTCGGAGTCCGTCGAGGCGACCCGGGGGGTCGTCTTGAGCTTCCCGCGCACCTTGGGGTTCGTGATATAGGCGAGAGCGCCCTCATCAGCGTTGTCCACGGCGACCTCAGTCTCGAGCTTGACGAGGTGGCTCCAGGCCGGGGCGAGGCCGTCCGTGCCGCCAGGGACCGAGCCGATGCCGGTCGTGGCCGCAAGGCCGGTCGGCTGGTTGTTCTCGCCCGTGCCGTGGAAGCCGGCCAGGTCGATGCCCAGCGCGCAGACCGTCGCCAGATCGCGACGCACGAAGTTCTCGACGTCGATGGAGGACTGCTTGAGCAGCTTGCGGCTGATGTCGGTGAACGCCCCGCCGGCGTGCGGCGTGAGGGCCACCTGATCGACCGTCTGCTGACTCTCGGTGGGTGCGCCGGACTCGGCGACCCAGTAGAACGTCCCTCCGCCGGTCTGACGCGGGATCGCGACGTCGCCCACGAGACCGGACAGCACGGTGGCGCCGGCCTTGCGGAGCAGCATCCGGTTCCGCTTCATCTCGATGAAGCTCTGCGGCCGCAACTCGTCGGCCACCAGGTAGCCGCCGGCACCCTCGGTGCCGACGACCAGATCGCGCTTCTGGTGCTGGACATCGAGCGGCACGAAGAAGCCGGAGGCCTCTCGGCCCATGCGCTTCGCGATCTCGTCGGACGCCTCGCGCTCGAGCTCCGCGCCCCTCCAGTCTTGGCTGCCAGCCGCCAAGATGGCGCGAGCGAGACTGTACTCGCGTACCTGGCGCTGATCCATGCCGAGTTCTGCCGGTGGGGTCTCGACGACCCGCGGCTGGAATGTGCGCTCGACGTTATCGAGCTCGTCGGCGCGCTCCAGGTCCTGAAGGGCCGCCTTCGCCTCCGCCTCTGCCGTGCGGAACTCGGCCTCAAGGGTCGAGAGGTCAGCGTCGGACGGGGCGTTGCGCAGCGCGGTGACAGCGGCCTGGACCCTCCGGGCCGCCTCGTTGTAGCGGCGTACTCTCTCATTCATCGATCGTGCACTTCCTTCCGCAGCCGGAACATGAACTCCGCGGCCCTGGCTTCCGCCAGCAGCACGGAGCGGGTGCGGTCGACCGCAGGGTCGCCCTGCGCGCCTTCCGCCTGCGACAGGACCGCAGGGTCGTCCTGCGCGCCCTTGCCGGTTTGGGCGACCTCACGGTTGGCTACGTGAGCGCCGGGTCCCAGGAGCGTTCGAAGCGAGGCCTCCGTTGTGGGGTAGGCCCCGCGAGCGCACACACAGGTGTCCATCAGGTCGGCGATCTCGGTGATCGTGTCCAGCTCCACTGTCGGACCGTCGCCGTCTTTGGTCTGCACGGTGTTCATTCCGGTGCGTTTGACGCGGAAGTAGAAGCTCATCTGGTCCATCACGCCGTCGTCCATCATCGGGATGAGCTCCTGGACGGTCTTGTTCGCCGGGTTGAGCCTCGCGTAGACCTGCAGGCCGTGCTCGTCCACCGAGAGCTTGAGCTTCGACAGCGGACCCGGCGCCTTGGTGCGCGCCATGGACTTGTTCATGTCGTGGCCCATGTTGAAGTGCACGTCAGGATCACGGGCTAGGATCGCGTCGAAGCAGTGCGGGTCGAGTTTCTCGCGCCAGATGTAGTGCACGCCCTCATACAGAGTGGTCTCGGTGTCGAAGACCGCGGCGTAGCCGGTGAAGACGCGGCTTCCATCGCCCGAGGCCGATTCGCGCCACTGCATCTCGCGCATCGGCACGACGATCGTGCGCAGGTCGACGCCAGCGAACGCCTCGCGGACGTACTCTCGCGAGAGATCATCGAGTGGATGGCGCTCAGGAATCATCTTCGTCGTCCTCCTCCTCGGGGGCCGCTTTCGGTTGTACCGGACCTGTCACCGGCTTGTTCGGAGCACCCCCCACGGGGGTGATCTGCGGGATCTTCCCGAGACCGTCCGGCAGCGGTTCCCGTCCGTGCTCCTCGCGCCATTCGTCGACGAGCAGGCGGCCGTCCTGGATCTGCTGGTGCGCGATCGTGTCCTCGGTCTGCAGGTCGCCACGTATCACGTCGAAGGTCTCGAACATGCAGCGGATGTCCGGCACGTCGAAGTACTGGCGGTCCGCGTTGAACGCCGACTCGATCCGCTTGAGCCGCGGGCCGAGGTAGAAGTAGAGCCATCGCTGCATCTCGTGCTCCGGGGTGCCGGGCTTTGTCGCGCCCTTCGCCCCGACGCCGACGCCGAGCAGCCATTCCGGGATGTGGTAGATCAGACAGGCGTCGCGCATCGACAGCTCGACGGACTCCACGAACTGAGCGTCCACCTGCGTCATGGAGATGTTCGATATCGCCGCGCCGCCGCCGACCGTCATGGTGCGTCCCGCCTTCCCCGGGCCGGCGTGCCTGGCGTCGAACGTCTTCCTCCAGACCTCCGCCTCTTCCGGCTTCACGGTCGGCGGGAACGTCGCGAGCAGGCCATAACCGGCGCCGTTGGCGAGCAGCGAGGCCTCGTGCTCCTGCTTCGAGACCGCCAGACCGAGCGCCTTGCGGAACCGCTGGATCGGCGTCGGTGCCAGGAGCTCGCCGGATCCGCCGCGGCCGCGGATGTGCAGCACCACGTCTGAGTCCACTTTATCGATCACGCCATAGCCGTCGACGTCGGGTGGCAGCGGGTAACCTTCATGGAAGTAGACGTCGTAGAGCAGCCCACCGCGATCGCCCCTCCAAGCCATCACCTGGCCCGGATGCAGCGCGGTGCGGTGGAGCACCTCTCCGTTGCGTCCGAGCGTCTTCCAGACGAAAGCGTTGTTGCGGTAACCGAGCGAGGCCTCGAGGCTGTGCCAGAACTCGAATTCGCTCTGCATCGGGTTCGGGCGCCTCGAGAAGGCCTTTGCCTGCCAGCAGTCGACGACACGCTCAAGCGGTCTAGACTTCGTCCAAACCCCCATCTCCAGCTGCGCCACGGCCTCAGCCGCGAACTCCACACAGGACTGCACCGCCGGGATACCGACAACCGCCTGCTGGTTCACGAGCACGCCGGCTGCCGTCTGGCCGGCCCGGGCCGCGATCAGCCCGTCCATCGGGGAAGCCGTCCTGGTGAGCAGATCACGTGTGAATCCCACTAGGCACTCCTCCCGATCCAGACCCCGTAAGCGACGGAGAGCGCCCCTGTTGTCATCAGGCCGTAGGGCCAGCCGAACGCAGCGGCGGTTCCGGCGCCGAGCATGAACGCACCGGCGAGCAGCGCGATGTCTTCAGCATGCGTCGCGAGCGCGGTGGTGAGCTTGTGCATGGAGCGCCCTTTCATCACTCACATCATCCGAGACGTGTCACCCTCTAGATCGATCCGGCCCACGGCTTCACGATCTCCTCGGTCGCTTCCCACAGGAACGCGCCCATCGCGAGCGTGATCGCGCCGTCGATCTTCTCGTCGTTGGAGGCCCTGCCGATCCGGACACCGAAGGGCTGCTTGTCGAGCTCGATCGCATTCTCTAGGTGTTGCTGCAGCAGGGCGTTGCCGCCGATCCACATCCGCTCTTCGCGGACCGTCGTGCGAAGCGCGTCTGCGGCCGGGCACATCATCAGGTTGGTCTGCGGGAACTCCTCGACGGGCAGACCGTGGATATCCTGGAGGCGGATCATGAGCATGCGTAGCCGGTTCCCGTCGAGCGCCACGCGCTCCACGTTGTTCTCGTGGCAGATGTCGACGATCGCCTCCTCCACGAAGGTGAGGTCGTAGTACCCGCGGTCGGCTGGGGGATTATCCAGGATGAGCGAGACGCCGTGGATCACCTTGGCTTCGTCTCGCTGCGTGAGTGTGATGGCGAAGTGGTCGCTCTTGTCCGCTCCGTCTATCGTGAGGTATGCAGGCTTTACCGGGTCGATGGACGGCGTGCGCTTGGTGCGCGCTAGTTCTGCCGGCGAGAAGAACTTGCCCGCCCCTTTGGTCATCGGGAACCGGTTCAAGTGATACGCCTCGAACGCCTGAGGCGATAGCTTCGGGTCCTCGTACTGGTCGCGCAAGAAGCGCGTCGTCACCCAGCTTGCCGGGTTCGCCGCGCGCATCACCTCGGGGTCTGACGCATCTGCGCCGTCGGGCGCGCCGATCCAAACCCGATATTCACGCTTGCCTTTCCGCTGGTGGAGCAGATCCCACAATGGCCCGGACCGTTTGATACCTGCCGTCGTGATGATGATGCCGAGCGGCTCCCGCCGGATGACCGTGCCCGAGCTCATCGCCTCGAACATGTCCATGTTCTTGAAGGCATGGAGCTCGTCGATGATATACATGCTCGGATTCGACCCGTGCTCACCAGGTGCGTCGCTTGCGAGCACGCGGATCTCGCTGCCCAGCTCGGGGACGTAGATGACGTCTTTATAGACCTTCGCGTACGCGCTCAGGAATGGATCGCGCTCGACCATGAATTTGGCCGGCTCGAAAACCTTGCGGGCCTGGTCCTTCTTGCTAGCGATCATGTAGACCTCGGCACCGGGCTCCCAGATCGCCTCGATGAAGCCCCCGTAGAGCGCGAAGCCGGCGGCGTTGAGGGACTTCTTGTGCTTCCGCGGCAAACCCACGAGCGCCGTCGTGTACTTGCGGCGGCCATAACGATCTACCGTCCCGAAGATGGGCTCGAGGATCTTCTCTCGTTCCCAGTCCTCGAACTGGAGCGTCTGCCCGGCGAGCGGGCCCTTGAGGTGGCGGCAGAAGCTGCTGAAGAACCACGTGACCAGCGCCACTCGCATCGGCCCTGTGAGCTTCTTAGGATCGAAGTCGAGAAAGCCCATCTCCTCGAGCATGCTCATGAGCCGGCCTCCTTCCCCTTCGCGGGCGGCTTCTTCGGCATGGGTTTCTTGACGGGCGCCTTTTTCGGCGCGGTCTTCACTGGGGCTTTCGCGGGGGCACCGGCCGCCGCGGACTTCCTCGGCGCGGGCTTCTTCGCTGGCAGCGTCTTCTGTGCCTCGGCCTCGATGATCTTGCCGAGCTGCTCGCTGAACGTCTGGGCGAGCGACTTGGTCGCTGCGATCATCAGTCCGGCCTGGACGCGGGCCATCGGCGTGAGGCCGAGCCGATCGGCGAGACGGAGATACGCGAGAGTCGCGTCGCGCTGGATCTTCACGGCCGGGTGTGCCTTGGCGTCGAGCGTCGCGTACTCGCCGGTGGGTTCGCCGAAGTCATCGCGGATCTCGGCCCGCTTGTAGATCATCGTGCCCTCGAGGCGCAGGATCTCCGTCGCCTGCTGGTGGACCCACACCTGCTCGAGCAGCTGCTCGACGAGCATGAGGTCGGCGGACTGGAGCGCGGCCGGGTTCCGGCCGCGGCCAGCAAGGTCCTCGACGATCACATACCAGCCGGCATGGAGTGCTTCGTCCAGGTTGGATGGCGGTGCTGGCAGGTCCCGCGGCGCTGGATCCGGCTGGATCCTGGCGAGCTCGTTCGGCTCGCGACGGTGTCCTTCCTTCGGCCCCCCTGATCCGGTTCGGCCTCTAGGCATGCCACAGCTCCTCGAGCTCTGCCGCGAGATTGTCGGCCATCTTGCGGAAGCGCCACGCGAGCGACGGTCTTGCCGTCCGGCTCAGCCGGCGGAGCACCGACAGGAGGTTCTGGGCGTCCATGAGCGCCCGGGCTGCCTGTTCATCGGTGCCTGCAAGCTTGCCGATGGCGATCGCCTCGACGGGATCCTCGGCTGAAAGACCGCTCACAGAGACGGGCCCGGCCGGCTCGTAGTCAGCATGCCGGGAGCGCCACGCCCGCATGCGGCACGTCTCGTCGCAGTACTCTGGGCGGCGGCCCACGCCAGCGTATGGCGGGAGGTCCTTGCCGCAGCCCGGGGCCTTGCACTTCTGGATCTGGTTGCCTGCCATGCCCTGAGACTGCGCTGCGCGTCACCCGATTTCGTGACAAGGCTGAAATCATTACGTGACAGACTTCGGGTCCCCGGATTCCCATTTTCGGGCTTGCATGCGCGTTTGGGCCGCGAGGTCTTCAGTTGTGTTCTGGACCGCGATCGACCCCCCCTACC
>WOYR01000130.1 GCA_011620705.1 Microbacteriaceae bacterium
CCTGGATCGAGGTGGGCGCCCCCGACGCTGAGCGGCTGCACTACGCGAGCAAGCTGGCCGACCGCACGACGGTCTACACGCATCGCGATCCGGAGAAGGTGATCGCGGCGTGGGCCGGCAAGCGCATCCATCAGCTCGAGCAGATCACCGTGCAGAGCTTCGACCCGGGCTTCATGGATGCCGCGGTCGCGGTGCTCGAGCGGCGCAACACGCTGAGCGTGTCGGTCGTCGAGGGGCAGCTGTATCTCGAGTTCAACGGCGTGACGTTGAGCTCGGCGATCCACGTGCATCGGCTGGGGTGAGTCAGGGACTGGGCAGTGCCGTGCTCATGAGTGGTACACATCCCTTCGGTGATCGACATCGACGACGTACACGCGGTGCGCAGCCTCATCGATTCGATACCGCACTCGATACTCGCCGCGACGGGCACGGTGGTATCCCTCGAACGGTGGTCGCAATGCGGCGCCGACCCTCTGCGGATTCGACGCCAGCGGGCCCGCGATGAACTCCCATGCCGCGAAAGCTGCAGCGGTCGGCAGGGTCTCGGCGAGGGCGCGCTTCACACCAGGCGCGAGGACGATCTCGTACGAGTCGTCACTCGCCACTGAGACGGCGCGCTTCCATGAGGCGAGCCATCTCGTCGAGCGTCGTGACGTCGCCCCGTGCGATGTCGGTCTCGGCGCGGGCGATCCGCTCCTGAGCAGAGGCATCCGAAAGCAGCTCGATGGTCGCTTCGAGGGACTCGAGGTCTTCCGCCGACATGATCACCACATACTCTCGGCCGTTGCGTGTCACGTTCACGCGTTCGTGCGTGCGGAAAACCTCGTCGGCGATCTCAGAGAGCCGCGACTTCGCTTCAGACAGTGAGATCGTCATAGACCAGAATTCTAGTCTCCTCTGCGTAGGCGGGCAAGATCGCGCGCTGACACGATCACCGCCGAACCAGCTCCGATGCATCGCCTGGGCTGAGGCGGGTGACCCGCGACTCAGGGTGCCGTACCAGGTCAAGTCCTTTGGAGTGGTGTTTCGGTGTGTGATCCTTCGGGGTCGGGTTAGGCGCTGATGGGGAGGATGTCGGGGTTCACCTCCTGGGTTTCGGGGTGGGTCATCGTGTCGGTCTTGGCGAGGAGCTCGAGGCTGAAGTAGCGGCGTTGCTCGATCCATTCGTCGTGCTGCTCGGCGAGGACAGCGCCGACGAGACGGACGATGCTGTCGCGGTTGGGGAAGATCCCGACGACGTCGGTGCGGCGCCGGATCTCGCGGTTCAGGCGCTCGTTGGGATTGTTCGACCAGATCTGCCGCCAGATCTGCCTGGGGAACGCGGTGAAAGCGAGGATATCGGCGCGGGCGTCGTCCAGGTGCGCCGCGACGGCGGGCAGCTTCTCGGTCAAGGTGTCGAGGACGCGCTTGAACTGGGCGTGGACTTCCTCAGCGGAGGCTTGGTCGTAGATGGTGCGCAGCAGTGTCTTCACCCAGGGCCAGGAGCTCTTCGGGGTGATCGTCATCAGGTTTGCGGCGTAGTGCGTCCGGCAGCGCTGCCAGGCAGCGCCCCAGGGCTGGCCTGCGCTAGGTGCTCCTCAAGAAAACGGGAAGGGTCGATACTGGGCGCGACGGTCATCGCGGCGGTCCTTTCAAGGTGGTTGTAGGAGATCTCTCCAGAGATCACGCGGTGACCGTCCCGCGTTCCAGGTCAGTCAGCCGCTTGAGCCGTACACCACTCTGCCGGACTCCACTTCGCTACAGAGCTTTCGTGTCAGTAGCCGTGTCAGAACAGGGTGGCCTCAGTGGCCCGGCCAGCAACGTCCTCGTCGCGAACGAGCACGTTCAGGAACGCGGTATTGATGAAGAGCCGATCCCTCCCGATCTTCAAATCCTTCAGGGCGCCGACTGCGACGAGCTCGTTGAGCCAGTGGGTCGCGGTCGGCCGCGAGACCCTGCACCGCTCCATCACGTTCTTGATGCGGCTGTAGGGCTGCTCGAAGAGCACGGCAAGGAGGTCAGCGTTCGCTCCCCCCGGGGTGATCTCGCGGACCACTGCGCGCATGTTCCGCTGGAGCTCGGCGATCGCGTCGATCTTGTGCAGGGTGGACAGCGCGGTCTCGCGAAGACCTTCCAGGAGGAAGAGGATCCACTCCTCCCAGCTGCCCTTCACGGTCACATCGAGCAGGAGCGAGTAGTAGGCGTCCCTGTTGCGGATGATGTAGTGCGATAGGAACAGCACTGGAAGCTGCAGCACGCCGGCCTCGACCAGCAGCAGCACGTTCAGGATGCGGCCGGTGCGGCCGTTCCCGTCCTCGAAGGGGTGGATCGCTTCGAACTGGTAGTGGGCGACCGCCATCACTACCAGCGGGTCGAGACCGTGATCGCCGTGGACGAAGTCCACCCAGTTCGCGAGCTTGTCGCGGATGAGCTTCTCGCCGACCGGGGGCGTGTAGATAGCGGATCGTGTCGCGGGGTTCGCGATGATCGTGCCGGGCAGCTTCCTCACGTCCATCTGTCGCCGCTTGATCGTGGTGCATACCTCTACCGCCGTGGTGACCGTGAGCGGCCTGGACTGGATTGCCTGCCACCCGGTGAAGAGGGCGGTCCGATAGCGCAGCGTCTCCTTCGTCGCCGGCTCCGGCGCGGAGTCCTCGTCCTCGGCGAACCTGAACAGCTCGTCCGTCGTCGTGACGATGTTCTCGATCTCCGAGCTGGCCTGCGCCTCCAGGACCGGGATGGTGTTGATCAGAACGCTCGGATTCGGAATCCTCCTGGATGCCTGGTCCAGGGCCGCCAACGCGGCACGCGCCTCCACCGCCGCCTTCAAAACTGCCTTGGTCTCGATCTCGACGCGCGGCGGCAGCAGAGGCAGCTCGTTATATGGGTCCGAAGCGGTCCAAGCCATCTGCAAACTCTATTGCCATACCCGTAAGACATGTAAAGAATCACCGTGATTTTTTACATATCGTCCGGACATGTCAATCAGCTTGCTGCATCTCGATCCACTGGCGTTCCGCGAAGAACCGCAGAAAGTCAAGGCTCGCACCGTCCGGGAGGGTGGAGGCGACACTGAATCGAGTCCGAAAGCGTGTACGAAACCGTGTCATCGGAACATGCTTGGGCACAACCGCGCCCCGCAAAATGTGTGCTTATCAGGAGTTTCTGGTGCGCCCGAAGGGATTCGAACCCCCAACCTTCTGATCCGTAGTCAGATGCTCTATCCGTTGAGCTACGGGCGCGTGGGCATGGGCCCGGAGGCCAACCCGATGACTATATCAGCCCGGAGGGGAGGGGTTTCCGAGCCGTCACGGTGCCGCATGCCCGTTGGCCGCGGCGAGCAGCTGCTCGAGCTGGGCAGGGTCCACGGTGCCCGCCATCGCGATCATCCGTCCGATGGGCGCGGCGGCCATCATCCTCATCGCCGACGGGTCGTCCATCATCTCTGCGGCGGGCCCGGTGGCCAGTGCCTGCATGACCAGGGGCCCGGCGACCGGATGCGCGAGCACCTCGGCGATGGACGACTCGGCCGTCAGGGGCGCGCGCACCTCCTCGCCGACGATCTCCACCGAGACGGTGCTGCGGATGTCGCGGCTCGAGGCGCCGATCGACAGCGTGCACGCGCCGCTTTCGACCATCCACCGCGAGGCCCGGGTGTCCCAGTATGCGAGCTCGTCGCGGCTGATCCGCACCTCGACCTCGCGACGCTCGCCCGCCGCGATCATCACTTTCGCGAAGCCGGACAGCTGACGGGCGGCGCGCGCCACCGCGGAGCCGGGGAACTCCGAGTAGACCTGCACGACCTCTGCACCGTCCCTGCTCCCGGTGTTCGTCACGCCCACCCGGACGGTGACCCCCGTGGCATCGACGCTCGCGCTCGCGTCCGAGTACTCGAAGCTCGTGTACGAGAGCCCGTGGCCGAAAGGATATGAGACGTCGATCGCGCGGGCGTCGTACCAGCGGTAGCCCACGAACAGGCCCTCGCCGTAACGGACGTGGCCGTGCTCCCCCGGGAAGTCCAGGTAGGCGGGGCTGTCCTCGAGCCGCACCGGGATGGTCTCGGCGAGACGGCCGGAAGGGCTCACCACGCCGTACAGGACATCGGCGATCGCGCCGCCACCGCCCTGGCCCAGCAGCCACCCCTCCACGATCGCCGGAACGCGCTCCGAGAACCCGGACAGTCGCACCACGCCCCCGTTGGAGAGCACGACCACGGTGCGCGGGTTCGCCGCCAGCACCGCCTCCAGCAGCTCGACTTGGGCGGCGGGCAGCTCGATGTCGTCGCGATCGAAGCCTTCGGACTCCTGCTCGGCCGGCACCCCGAGGAACAGCAGCACGGTCTGAGCCGCGGATGCGGTCGCCACAGCGTCGGCGGTCTGCTGAGCGGTCGCCGAGCCGTCGTTCGAGTACCCGGCGGCGAAGGCAGGCCGACTGCCCGTGAGGGCGGCGATCTCGTCGAGTGCGCTCTCGAGCTTCGTGGGATTGATGAGAGAACTGCCTGCGCCCTGGTACCGCGGGGTGCGCGCGAGTTCGCCGATCACCGCCACCGGCGCCGACCTCCCCAATGGCAGGATGCCGTCGTTCTTCAGCAGCACGATGCTCGCCGCCGCGGCCTCCCGCGCGAGGGCGTGGTGCGCCGCTGCGTCATAGCCGGCCGACGCATCCGCGCCCATCGACGCCTTCCGCACCAGATCGATCATGCGGGCGGCGCCCGTGTCGAGCACCGACTCGTCGAGTTCGCCCGCCCGGACGGCCGCCACGAGTTCGGCGTCCGCGCGTCCGTTGCTGGCGGGCATCGCGAGATCGAGACCCGCGCGAAGCGCCGCCACCCGGTCGACCACGGCACCCCAGTCGGAGACGACGACCCCGTCGAAGCCCCACTCGTCGCGGAGCACCGAGGTCAGCAGCCAGCGGTTCTGCGAGGTGTAGACGCCGTTGAGCCGGTTGTACGAGCACATCACGGTCCAGGGCTTGGCTTCCTCGACGACGCGCTGGAAGCCGCGCAGGTAGATCTCGCGCAACGGCCGCTCGTCGATGTCGGCCGACACCCGCATCCGATCCGTCTCCTGGTTGTTGGCGGCGAAGTGCTTGAGCGACGCGCCGACCCCCTGCGACTGCAGGCCGCGCACGAGGGCCGCGCCCAGCATCCCGGACACCAACGGGTCCTCCGAGAGGTACTCGAAGTTGCGACCGCACAGCGGCGAGCGCTTGATGTTGATCCCCGGCCCCAGGAGCACCCCGACGCCCTCTGCGCGCGCCTCCTCGCCGAGCGCGACGCCGACCCGTTCGAGCAGTGCGGGGTCGAAGCTCGAACCCAGCGCGACCGCGGGGGGGAAGCATGTCGCAGGGACGCTGTCGGCGATGCCCATGTGATCGGAGCCCGCCCGTTGCTTGCGCACGCCGTGCGGCCCGTCGGTCAGCATGATCGAGGGGACGCCGGGCGCCTCCTTCGTGGTCCAGAAATCCTGCCCGCTGGTCAGGCCGGCCTTCTGCTCAAGGCTCAGCCCGGCGAGGGCCGAGTCTGCGGTTGCGGCGGGAATTGTGCTGCTCATGGTGCTTCTCTCCATACTCGGGCGGTCGTGCGGCGCGATACTAGCGCGCCGCCTTGATGAACCAGACAGCGAAGGCGCCCAGCACCGCGAGCACGATGCCGATCGGGAACAGGGCGATGTATCCGCCGAAGGTCAGGATGACGAATCCTGCGACTCCCGGCGCGAGCATCTGCGGCAGGGTGGCGGCGATGTTCACGACTCCGAGGTCCTTCGCGAAGGAGCTGGCGGAGGGCAGGACTTCGCTCATCAGCGCCTGGTCGACCGCCTGGAAGCAGCCGAACCCGACACCGGAGACGAAGGAGAACAGCAGCCAGCCGATGAAGGTGGGGCTGACCATCGGGATGATCAGGGAGAGTCCCACAAGTGCCGACGACGCGAAGACGAAGATCTTGCGCCGCCCCAGCTTGTCGGAGAGAGGTCCTGAGACCAGGGTGGCGACGAGGATGCCGACCAGGCTCACCACTCCGAACAGCGGGATCGCGCTCGCGGCTCCCTTTCCGAGACCGATGTAGTCCTGCAGGATGTAGAGCTGGTATCCGGTCACCGCGAAATAGCCGGTGTAGAGCAGCAGCCGGCCGAGGAAGGCCCAGAAGAAGTCGGGATGCTTGATCGGGTTGACCCAGAAGGTGTGCAGGAACACGCCCAGCGAGAAGGGCTCGCGCTCGAGCTGCTTGCTCGAATGGTCGGGGTTGAAGACGACGAAGAGCGTGATGACGACCACGGCGAGGCCGGCGAAGAAGAGGTAGCCGCCGGGGATGTTCGAGGCGAAGAGCGAACCGACGACCTGGCCGCCGATCGCGCCCACCATGACCCCGACGCCCGAGAGCGCCGAGAAGGTCCCGCGGGCGGCGTGGGGCACCCGGTCGGGCAGGATCGCGCTGAGCGGCCCCTGCGTGAAGTTGTACGCCACCTGCACGATCACCCAGGCGATCCCGATCTGCACGACGCCGTTGGCCGCGGCCATGCCGATGAGGGCGAGGCCCCCGATGATGGTGCCGCCGATCATCCACTGGGCACGACGGCCGAACCGCGAACGGGTGCGGTCGGAGATCAGGCCGGCGATGGGCTGGGCGACCATGGCCGCGAAGGAGCTGACCGTGGCGACGACCGCCAGGTTCGCCACCTTGTTCGCGGGGTCGACTCCGGCGATCTGCAGCGGAAGCAGAATGCCGGGAACGGCGCCCCAGATGATGAAGATGCTGAGATTGGCCGGGATGATCCAGGCGAGAAGCCTGCGGATGGTGCCCTTGACCGGCGGAAGAGGCTCCTCGGCCCCAGGGGGAAGGGCGGATGCCGTGTCGGACGTCGTTGTCATGTGTGTCGGTTCCTCTCGGAGGCTCGCCATCGAGCGATTCGCGGACACAGTACAGCGCTCGGGATTCGAATAGCAAGCGCCGTTCGGTTTTCGGCCTTCCGGAGGCGGGAGCCCGCTCATTCCCGGATGACGCGCTCCCAGAGGTAGGCGATGTGGCCTGCCATGTCGATCGAGCCGTCCAGCATCCACTGCGTCTGCAGGCCGTCGCTGGCGGCCATCAGGAGGTTCGCGATCATCTCGGGCTCGAGTGCCGCCGGCAGTTCGCCGGCCGATTGCTTCTCGCGGATCGCTCCCGCCACCATCTGCCGGAAGGAGTCGTATCGCTGCTGGAAGTACTCCCGGGCCGGATGCCCCGGCTCGGCCGCCTCGGTGGAGAACTGGGCGTAGAGCTGCACGAGCCCTGGCACGTCGGCGTTGTGGCGCACCACCCGGACCATGGCCTCGACGACGTCGGGGCGGGCATCCGGACGGTCGGGATCGGCGGCGAAGGTCACGGCATCCATTTCGTCCCGCTTGCGGAGCACCTCGGCGAAGAGCTGCTCCTTGGTGTCGAAGTAGTGCAGCAGCCCGGTCTGGCTGAGGCCCACCGCGGCGGCGAGATCGCGGATCGAGGTCTTGCGGTAGCCGTTGCGGGCGATGACCTCGAGAGCCGTCGTCAGGATCTCCTCGCGCTTGGCGATGCCTTTCGCATAAGCACCCCGTGCGGCCATAGCGTCAGTGTAGGTCAGCGGATCGCGGCTTGCGGGTCAAAACAGAATACGATACGGTTTTCGAATCTTCGGAGAGGAAGCGGCGTGAGCACCGTCGAGGCATCCACGACAGCGGGGAGGGTGCGCGGCACCTGGCGCGGCTCATCAGCCGCATTTCTCGGCATCCCCTTCGCCGAACCGCCGGTCGGCGAACTGCGGTTCGCGGCCCCGGTGCCGCATGCGCCGTGGGCGGGGGTGCGCGACGCCCTCGAGTACGGCGCGACGCCGCAGAGGACGCAGCTGTCGGAGGTGACGTTGATCCCCGAGCCGTCGATCCCCGGCGACTCCACCCTCAACGTGAACGTCTTCACGCCGTCGCTCGACGGCAGCCTGCCCGTCCTGGTCTTCATCCACGGCGGGGGCTATGTCGCGGGCTCCCCCGCGAGCCCCTGGTACGACGGCGCGGCGTTCAACCGCGACGGCATCGTGACCGTTTCCATCTCGTACCGCCTCGGCTTCGACGGCTTCGGCTGGATCGAGGGCGCACCCCACAACCGGGGAGTGCTGGACTGGCTGCTCGCCCTGGAATGGGTCCGCGACAACATCGCCCACTTCGGCGGGGATCCCTCGCGGGTGACCATCGCCGGCCAGTCGGCCGGCGGCGGCGCCGTGCTCACGCTGCTGGCGATGCCGCGCGCGCAAGGCCTGTTCCAGGGCGCGTACTGCATCTCCGGCGCGCTCGCCGAGGTCGCACCCGACCGCGCACGGGCGGTCGCGCAGAAGATCGCGCAGGCTGCGGGGGTCGAACCGACCCGGGAGGGCTTCGCCGGCCTCAGCGAAGAGGAACTGCTGAAAGCCCAGGCCTCGGTGACCGATGTCGGCGGGAACGGCGATCCGATGACGGGCGTGGCCACAATGCTCGAGGAAGGACTCGCGCTCGGGCCCGTGAT
>WOYR01000116.1 GCA_011620705.1 Microbacteriaceae bacterium
ACCCAGCTGGTGCGCAAGATGAACCTCATCGGACTGGAGTTGCCGCCCGATCTGTCCGGCATGGTCCAGAACATCTCCGCCGACAACGCGATCGGAGGCTGAGCGATGTCGAGGATCTTCACCGAGCAGTGGGCGGCCGACGTGCAGGCGCGTCTGTCGCAGGGATTCACCGAACAGGACCGGGAGGGACGGCTGCCGGACTACTGGACGTGGGTCGACACCGCCGCCTCCACCTTCTCGGGCGTGCTCGCCCTCGGCGCGGTGCCCGTGAAGGGGGATGACCTGGACGCCGGCGAGTTCGTCGCCATCCGGATCGCGGAGGGCGCGGTGAAGGAGGTTCGTGTGATCACGCCGAACGAGGCGCGCACCAGCGACTACCTCCTGGTCGGCACGTACGAGAGCTGGCAGAAATTCCTCGGCGGCTACGACGCGGCCAGGACGGTCATGTACCGCCACCTGCAGTTGGACCATGGCAACCTGCTGGGCTTCTTCAACCGCGTGTACTACTGGATCCAGTTGCTCTCGCTGCTGCACCAGGTGCCCTCGGAGGTCGTCCTTCCCGAGGCCGTGGCCGCCTGACCGACCGCGACGCGGGGTCGACCATCGTCAGGTCGGCCCCGCGTCGCCATGCCAGGGCCCGCATGATCCTTGACCCCTCGGAAGGCGGCTGGTAGATTCACCTCGGGCTTGTCGATGTCCTCCTTATGGCGGACACGGACCGGCCGTTCCCCCAGCAGCATCCTCGGCCCACCCAGCCGCGGCCCCTACCCCCGAAGGCATCCCCCATGTCTGCACCCGACTCCGGCTTGCTCGCTGCCGTCATCCTCGCCGGCGGCGTGACGGCGTTCGTCGCCATCGTGATGACGGTCGTACGGCAGTACCGTGCCGCGCAGCTCACGGCGTCCCGCGGCCTGCTGAGCGTCGCTCTCGGCTTCGGGATCATGGCGCTCGCCGGCCTCGGCATCGTCGCCCTCTCCCCCGTGGCGGCGCAGGCCTCGGCCACCACCGTGAGCAGCAGTTCCGACAGCACCGTCACCGGGGTGCAGCTTCCCACGCTTCCCTACAACGGCTGAGCCCGCACCTGATCACGGGCGGCGCTCCTGCTTCTTCGGCGCGCCCGCCCCCGTGGCGCTCGGCGCAGCGAGGCCCGAAGCCCCTGGCGCCCCTGCATCGCGCACCGGGTTCCGGATGCCGAGGAACGACACGATCCCGCCCAGGATCAGCAGCACGGCTGTCACGATCATCGCCCGGTGCACGCCGTTCAGGTCCAGCGTTCCGCCCACGATCACGGCGAGCATCGCGATCACGATCAGACCCGCCACGCGCGACACCGCGTTGTTCACCGCCGAGGCGATGCCGGAGCGTGACGGATCGATAGCCCCGAGGATCGCGGAGGTCAGCGGCGAGACGGTCAGCGTCAGCCCGACCCCGAACACCAGGATGCCCGGGAGCACCTGCCACCAGTACACGAAGGGATCGCCGATCAGCAGCATCATCAGCGCGCCGATGCCGGCGATGATCGGCCCGGCGGTCATGAACAGGCGAGGACCGTATCTGCCCGACAGGCCGCCGACCCGCGAGCTGAACACGATCATGATCAGCGTCACCGGGAGGGATGCCGCCCCGGCGAGCGTTGCCGGCAGCTTCGCCTCCTGCTGCAGGTAGACGCCGAGCGCGAATCCGTTGAGCGAGAGCGCGCCGTAGATCAGCGCCGTGGCGATGTTGCCCGTCCAGAAGTTGCGCACCCGGAACAGGCTGAGCGGCAGCATCGGGTTGCTGTGCACGCGCTGCCGGACCAGGAAGCCGGAGAAGGCCAGGATGCCGCCCGCCAGCGGCAGGTAGATGGCGGGACTGCCCCAGCCCAGGGTGTCCTGCTCGATGAGCGCGAACACCACCCCCCCGAGACCGAGGCTGCACAGCACCGCGCCGAGGTAGTCGATGCGCACGCCCTGCTCCCGCACATCCTTCTGGCCGAGCAGCTTCAGCAGCACCAGCGTGATGGCGATCGGCAGCACGTTGATGGCGAAGGCGTAGCGCCAGGAGGCGAAGTCGACGAAGACCCCGCCGATCACGGGGCCCGCGATCATCGCGATGCCGGTCATCCCGGTCCACAGGCCGATCGCGCGGGCTTGCGCCGCATCGCGGAAGTTGGAGGTGATGAGCGCGAGCGAACTCGGGACGAGCAGCGCACCGGCGATCCCCTGCACGGCGCGCGCGACGATCAGGAACTCGACACCGGGTGACAGGGCGACCGCCAGCGAGGCGGCGCCGAAGGCGATCAGGCCGATCCGGATGACGGTGATGCGGCCGTACACGTCGCTGATCGAGCCCGCGACCAGGATGAGCGAGCCGAGGGTGACGAGGTAGGCGTCCACGATCCACTGCTGCGCCCCGAGACCGCCGCCCAGCTCGCGCCGGATGGCCGGGAGCGCCACGTTGATGATCGTGCCGTCGAGGAAGGAGACCAGCGATGCCAGGATCGCGATGGCGAGCACGAGCCGCTGCCCGGCTGTCATGGGCGGCACTGCGGTCATGAAGCGTCTTCGGTCACCTCGCCACGGTAGTCCTTGGCTCGGCGTCAGCGCACGGCGGCGCGCACCGCGTCGATCACCGCAGCCTGCACCAGGATGCGGAAGTGCCCGATCACCGGCAGCTCGATGTTGCGCCCGCCTTCCAGCACGCAGCCGTCCGGGATGTGCGGGTCGAAACTGGCATAGATCGAGGTGATCCTGGCGTTGACGGCGCGCTCCGCGGCCAGCGCAGTGATCACCGGATCCTCGGGCAGGAAGGCGCGCAGCGACGGATTCGGCGCGATCCGCGCCATCGACGACCCGTTGAAGGGGGAGGCGATCGCGATCAGCCGATCGACCCGCCCGTCTGGATCGTCGAAGGACATCAGGTGCTTGCCGACGATCCCGCCCTTGCTGTGGGCGACCAGCGCCACGCCCATGAGCCCGCGCGCGACCAGCTGCGCGTGCACCCGCGCGGCCGTGGCCGGGATCGGGGCGCGGTTCCAGCCGAGCGCCGGGATGACGTGGACGGGGTGGCCGTCCGCGTTGAGCCGCTCGGCGATCGGGCGCAGGTAGTGCCAGCTCTCGTAGATCCCGGGGAGGATCACCACCGGACGCAGCGTCCCCAGGGCGAAGGAGGCGGGCACCGTCCAGTGCCGCGCCGCTCGCAGCCGGAACCGCAGCGCATTCGGGTAGTCGGCGAGCAGGCGCACCGCATGCTGACGGCGGCTCACGGCGCTCATGGCTCGAGCCTAGGACGGCAGGCCGAGCGCCTCCGCCGGGTCCTGCGCCAGCAGCTCGCGCACCCGCGGGATGACCTGCGTCCCGTAGAGCTCGATCGAGGTCATCAGCGGCTCGTGCGGCAGCGTGCCGGTGGTGTACTTGAGGTCGAAACGCTGAATGCCGAGGGTGCGCACGGTGTCGGCGATCTTCTGCGCCACCGTCTCGGGCGAGCCGACGTGCAGCGCGCCCTCCTGGATCTCGTTCTCGAAGCGTGCGCGGTTCGTGGGCGGCCAGCCGCGCTCCGCGCCGATGCGGTTCATCATGGTCTCCTGGTGCGGCCAGAGGATGTCGGCGGCCTCCTGATCCGTCGCGGCGATGAAGCCCGGCGAGTGCGCCGCGACGGGCAGCACCGGCTGGCCGAGCTGCGCCAGGGCCCGGTGGTAGAGGTCGACATATGGCGCGAAGCGCGCGGGCTGGCCGCCGATGATCGCCAGCACGAGCGGCAGCCCGTGGCGCGCGGCGCGCACCACCGACTCCGGGCTGCCTCCGACACCCACCCAGGCCTTCAGCCGGCCGGCGGTCTTCGGGTAGACGTGCTGCTCCATGAGCGGCGGACGGATGGTGCCCGCCCAGGTGACCGGCTCCTCGTCGAGCAGCTTCGCGAAGAGGTCGAGCTTCTCCTCGAAGAGCAGCTCGTAGTCCTGCAGCTCGAAGCCGAACAGCGGGAAGGATTCGGTGAACGAGCCGCGCCCCAGGATCACCTCTGCCCGACCGTTCGAGACGGCGTCGAGGGTGGCGAACTTCTCGTAGACCCGAACCGGGTCGTCCGAGCTCAGCACGGTCACCGCGGTGCCGAGATGCATCCGCTCGGTGCGGCCGGCGATCGCGCCGAGCACCACCTCGGGCGAGGAGATCGCGAAGTCGTCGCGGTGGTGCTCGCCGATCCCGAAGGAGTCGACGCCCACCGAGTCCGCCAGCACCGCCTGCTCGACCACGTTGCGGATGACCTGGGGATAGGGCAGGCGGTCGCCCGCGGCATCCACCTCGACGTCGCCGAAGGTGTCGAGGCCGAGTTCGACGGGGGTCGCGGGCTGCTCTGCCATATCCACTCCTTATACATGCATTTGCATCGACTCGAACCGCGCCGATCTTCCGAGTATTCCGGCAATGATGGACCCATGGTCGCGCACAGCGCCGGGATCCTGCTGCACCGGATGACCGCATCCGGTCTCGAAGTCTGGCTCGGCCACATGGGCGGACCGTTCTGGGCGCGCAAGCAGGAGCACGCCTGGTCGATCCCGAAGGGGGAGACGGGTGCGGGCGAGAGCGATCTCGATGCCGCCCGCCGCGAGTTCGCCGAAGAGCTCGGAGTTCCGGCGCCGGATCTTGCGTATGGGGAACTCGGCACTTTCCGCTACTCGAGCGGCAAGACCGTCACCGTGTTCTCGGCCGATGCCGACGGCTTCGAACTCGCTGAGATCGCCGGCGATGAGTTCGAACTGGAGTGGCCGCCGCGTTCGGGCCGGATTCAGCGGTTCCCCGAACTCGACACGGCGCGCTGGGTGCCGGTCGCCCAGGCGCGCTCGCTGCTGGTGGCCGGGCAGCTGCCGGTCCTGGACGCGCTGCAGGCGCGTCTCGGCGCATGAAGAAGGGCCAAGACGACGCGCTCTGCCTCCTGCCGGATGGCGGCATCCCGGCGTAAACTCCGAAAATGGGGAGTCCCAGCAGCACCACCCTGGTGGTCGTCGGCGACGAGGCCGATGCCGCACTGCACACCCTCGACGGCCTGGCCAACGTGCGCACGGCGCACCTGCGGTCCGTTGCAGACACGGATGCCGCCCGCTGGACCTCGAGCTCGCAGACCCCCTACCTCGTGCACGACCGCGATCCGCTGGAGCACGTCGCGGCCGCCTGGGTCGAGTTCTTCGACGACCTCGCAACACTCGGCAGCCTCGAGCTGGAGATCGAGCGCGTGCTCGTGGCCCTCGGCCACGACACGGTGTCGCTGCCCGACTACTACGTGGTGCTCGCGCCCGAGACGCTCCCGCCGACCTGGAAGCACTGGTGGCTGGGCGTGATGCCGCAGGCATCGCCGACCCGCGTCATCCCCTGGTCCGACTCGGAGGCCTCGCTCGTGCGCCTGCTGCGCCGGCTGCCGACCGGACGGCCATGGCCCGCGCCCGAACCCTGGCTGCGCGGGCTGACCCACGCCGTGCCCGATCGGGTCGGACTGCCCGAGGCCGGACTGGCTGAACCCGGACTGGCTGAACCCGGACTGGCCGAGGCAGGCTAGCCGCACGGGGTCCACGCCCCTCCCCCGGTCCGATCGTCCCATACGCCTCGGCGCGACTGCGCCCATCGAGTGCCGTGCGGGCGTGCCGAAGCTCACGGATGTCCTCAGGGCGGATATCGGCCGGGAGGCGAGACTGATCTGACAGGTCACCGCCGAGGAGGCGGCCGAAGGCCTCAGTCACGAAGCTGGAGTGACTTGGATCAGGCGACGGCGTGGAACTCGAGCTTGAACCCGAGCGCCGAGGCGACCTTCATGATCGTTGCGAAGCTCGGGTTGCCATCCGCGGACAACGCCTTGTAGAGGCCCTCGCGGCTCATGCCGGTGCGGCGGGCGAGCTCGCTGAGGTTGCCCGAGCGGGCGATCGTGCCGAGCGCGGTCGTGATCGCGGCCGGGTCGTCGCCGCCGCCTTCGATCGCGGCCTCCAGGTAGGCCGCGGCGGTCTCGATGTCGCCGAGATAGTCGGCCGCGTCGTATCGGCTGAACGTGTCAGTTGCCATTGCTCCCACTCCGCCACTCTTCGGCCAGGCGATGTGCCTGCTCGATGTCCTTCGACTGCGAGGACTTGTCGCCACCCACCAGCAGCACAATGACCACGTCGGCTTGCTGCAAGTAGTACACCCGGTAGCCGGGGCCGTGGTCGATCCGCAGCTCGGAAACGCCCGAGCCCACGGACCGCACGTCGCCCGGGTTCCCACCGGCGAGCCGGTCGACCCGCACCAGGATGCGGGCGACGGCCTGCCGATCATTCAGCTTCTTCAGCCAACGATCGAAGGTGCTGCTCTTGACGACTTCGACCACCTGTCAACTGTAGTTCACGTCTCGTGGGTTGGCAATCAGGCGCAGGACTGCAGCCACCGTCGACCTCGACGATCCGCCGCATCCTGACCGCCGCGGGCCTGTTCATCCTGCGCTCGGCTTACGACCCCGCCGCAGCACCCGCCCTCGAACGCCACGGCGAGCTCGGCCGGTCACTGGCCACCGCCGGACCGGTCGGTGTCAACGAGACCTGGGAGCGGGTGCGCACCGACTCGGCCTCCACCGCGGTGCTCTGGATCTCGGAATGGCCCCATTCGTCGGTCTACCCCGACTTCCTGCGCCCGCTGCTGCTCACCTCGGGCGTCTAGCGGACCTTCTCGATGATCTTTACCCCCGTGCGCGCCGACGTCGCTGCCCGCGACATCCGCAAGAAGAAGGTCGGCGTCATGTCCGGGCCACCCAGCGCGCCCGCATGGGCCAGATCGAAGACGCCGAACGCACCGCCGAGTTCCAAGACGTGCTCCAGCAGGAATCCGACCTGACCTCAGAGTACGGCGTGCTGCGCTGCACCGGACTCATCTCCGTCTCCGCCCGCACCGAAGACCATCTCGAAGAAGCGGTGTCGGCAATCGAGCAGGCCGCGGTGCAAGCCTCGTGCGAGACCCGGCGGCTCGTCGGACAACAGGCCCAGGCATTCGGCGTCGCGGCGTTGCCGCTGTGCCGGGTAGTGTGACTCACGGTTGTCGTTATTGCAGATAGGCGTACCATGGAAGACATGGCAGCGCACGCACTCTCCACGACCCTCGACCCGGCAGACCCCGCCGTCCGCTCGGGCGCTCAGCACCTGGCGGAGCAGCTCGTCGGCGACACCCCGGTCGAAGCGGCCGTGCGCGCGATGCTCGATGACGTCGCCCACGGTGCACGCGTCGTCGTCCTCCGCGCCGAGGACGAGGTCAGCCCCGCCCGCGCGGCCGAGCTGCTCGGCGTGACCCGCCAGTTCGTTGACCGGCTCTGCGAGGACGGCGTGCTGCCGTTCCGCCGCCTGCCTGGAAGCCGCCACCGGCGCATCCGCGTGCAGGACGTCGTCGAGGTCGCCGCGGAGCGCGAGCGTCGTCGCGCCGGGGCCGAGGCGATCCGCGCCGCCCTCGGGGAGTAACCCCGATGGCCCGCCTCCAACGGGTCTTCATCGACACCAGCGAGCTGTTCCCGTTCACGATCATGGACGTGCTGCTGAGCCTGTCCGAAGACTTCTTGTTCGCCTGGGTGTGGACCGACGAAGTACTCGACGAGTGGGAAGAGGTCATCGTTCGCGACGGCCAACGCAACCCCGAGTCAGCCGCGTTAGTCGCGGCGGCAGTACGCACCCACTTCGGCCAGCACCGCATCGCTCCGGACCTCTACCGGGGCAAGATCACCGACGACCTCTCGCCAGATCCGGACGACCGAGTTCACGCCGCGGCGGTGATCTACGGCGAGGTGGATGTGCTGCTCACCCGGAACGCGCCGAGGTTCGCGGAGCGACTCCAGCCATTGCTCGCGGGGTGACCGTTTCAGCCGTGCGCATGTAGAGGGTCGCGCGTGCGCTTCGGGGCCCCGTCGTGACTCAGCGGACGGATGCCGCCGACGTCGGCGCCGCCGACCCGGGCGGTGCGCTCGGTGAGCGCGACAAGCGCGAGGTGCCGGTCTGCGGTCCAGCAGATCACGCGGCCCTTGTGGTCCTTGTTCCGAGCCAGGATCTCGGCATCGGCGAGTTCGGCGAGTGCTCGCTGGGCCGCTGTCGTCGAGACCCCGAAGCGCTTGGCGACGGTCTCGATGGTCAGCACCGGGTCGGTCGCGAGGTTCTCGAGGATTCGGAGCGACACCGCGTCCGCGCGAGGTCGGGCAGGAGACACGCCCGCAGCCACGCGATGGGCGACAAGTGTCTCGATCGTGCGCTCGTCCAGCACTCGGATGTCCGCGGCGAGCTGCACCGCGTTCTGGGCAGCGAGCTCAGCGGCGTGCGCGAAGGCGATGATCCACGCGTTGAGCCGTTGTGGATCGGCACGGTAGTCGCCAAGACCGGCAATGTAGGCATTCGTGTCACCGGCGAAGACGGTACTGATCGGGATGAGCGTGTTCCGCAGCGCATCTGCCCGCTTGAGC
>WOYR01000110.1:0-1841 GCA_011620705.1 Microbacteriaceae bacterium
ATCCGACGGCATCATCCAGGTCACGACGGGTGGCGCGGACTATTTCGCCGGACAGACCGTGAAGGCCCGCGCCAGCGGCGCCCTCGCCTTCGCCGCCTTCGCCACCGAGGTCGCCAAGAACTATCCGGTCACCGTCGCCCTGCACACCGACCACTGCCCGCAGGATGCCCTCGCCGGCTTCGTCGAGCCCCTGATCGCAGCGTCCGAGGCGCAGGTGAAGGCGGGGGGCAACCCGATCTTCCAGTCGCACATGTTCGACGGCTCGGCGATCCCGCTGGCCGACAACCTGGCGCAGGCGAAGCTGCTGCAGCCCCGGTTGAAGGCCATCCACGCGATCCTGGAGGTCGAGATCGGCGTCGTCGGCGGCGAGGAGGACGGCATCAGCCACGAGATCAACGAGCACCTGTACACCACGCTCGCGGACGCCATCCAGACCGTCGAGGCACTAGGTCTGGGCGACAGCGGCGCCGAGCAGGGCCGCTACATGGCGGCGCTCACCTTCGGCAACGTGCACGGCGTCTACAAGCCGGGCAACGTTGTGCTCCGGCCCGAGCTGCTCGGCGAGATCCAGCGCGGCCTGGCGGAGAGGTTCGGCACCGGCGCCAAGCCGCTCGACCTGGTCTTCCACGGCGGATCCGGATCCTCGGACGCCGAGATCGCCGAGGCGGTCAGCAACGGCGTCGTGAAGATGAACATCGACACCGACACCCAGTACGCGTACACGCGCTCGATCGCCGGGACCATGTTCACCAACTACGACGGCGTGCTGAAAGTGGATGGCGAGGTCGGCAACAAGAAGATCTACGACCCGCGCGCCTGGGGCAAGATCGCGGAGACCGCCATGGCCGCGCGCGTGGTGGAGGCGACCCAGCAGCTCGGCTCGACGGGGCACTCGATCACGTCGAAATAGCGCGCGCTCACTCGGTGACCACGAAGCTCAGCGAGTTCGCATCCCAGCGCAATTCGTCGACCGCGGCGCGCAGCGTCAGGTAGTGGGGCGCGAGGTGCATGACGCGACGGCCCTCCGGCAGTTCGACGTCCATGCTGAGGGCGACGGCGGTCGCGCCGTCCGGCCGGCCGCGCAGCTCGATCAGCATCGAGCTGGAGTCTGCGCCAGGGGTGTCGAGGACGGCGCGCAGCAGCGCGCGGAGAGCGGTGCGCTGGGCGGGGCGCATCCGGCCGGCGCGGTGCTCGGGATCGATGACGACCAGTCGCGAATCCTCGGCCACCGAGTCCAGCCAGCTCAGATTCGCCTGCGTCACCAGATCGTCGCGCAGGCCGCGCGCGAGTTGGCCGGCCAGGGCGCGATCCTCGTCGCTGACCCGTCCGGCGTCGGCCACCGCCTCGAGGAACGGCGCGGCACGGGCGCTGAGCCGGGCGAGCCGCAGGCGCTCGACCTGCTCGGCTGCGGCATCCGCCGCCTCGAGCGGGAGCACCGTGCGGGAGCGCTGCTCGATGATCGGCAGCATCCTGCTGACCAGCACGAAGGAGAAGGTGACGGCGCCGACGGCGCCGCAGACCACCGGCGCCGCGATGATCACCATCGACGACAGCGGACCCCAGACCGCGATATCCGCCCGGATGAACCAGAAGGCGAGCACGGTGCCGACCGCGGCCGACACGCCGCCGAGCACGAGCACCTTGCCTGCGCTCAGGTAGGGCGCGAGGCTCGCGATCGCCAGCGCCAAGCCGAACGGCGCCCACCACAATTCGATCGAGATCTCGGTCTGCGAGTAGCCGATGGCCGACACGATGAGCCCGGCGGCGCCGAGCGCGACGGTGACGATTCCCGCCCCCCACCCCAGTTGCGGGCGCAGCGGCCGTGTCATGGCATACACGAA
>WOYR01000110.1:1941-8343 GCA_011620705.1 Microbacteriaceae bacterium
GGCGAGCTCCACAGCCGCACCGACCCGCCGACGGCCTGGATGCGATCCTCGATCGAGGCGCGGATGCCGAGCCGGTCGCCCGCGACCGAGGAGGGATCGAAGCCGACGCCCTCGTCGGTGACCATGACCGTCAGCTCCCCGGCGGTGCGGACCAGTTCGACCTCGGCGACGGTGGCGCCGGAGTGCCGCGCCACGTTCTCCAAGGCGGCCGCGAGGGCGTCGAGCACTGCCGCCGCCGTTGCCGGCGCGAGCAGGTAGATGCCGTCACCCGATCCGGTCAGGTGCACGCTGAGGCCGCGCCACTGGAAACCGCTGATCATGCGCATCAGCTCGTTGCGCATCGAACCGTCCTGCTCGTCGACAACCGTGAGCTCCGAGGAGGTGCGCAGCCAGTCACCGCTGCGCAGGGTCTCGAGATCCTCGCGCAGCCGCCCCACGACCCTGGCGTCGATCCGGTCCGGCGAGTTCATCACGATCGAGAGGTCGTTGAGCAGGGTGTCGTGCACCACCGCGGTCGTCCGCTTGGCAAGATCCTCGCCGCGCGCCAGGCGGGCGTTCTCCGCTTCGAGCTCCTCGATGTTCGGCACCCGTCTGCGCTGCACCCATTGCACGCCCCAGAGCGTCAGGTAGGCGGCGAGAGAGACCGCGAGCACGAGCAGCGGCCCGTAGCCGGGGCGGAACAGCACGCCTCCGAGCACCGCGACCGCGAGGGTCGAGCCCATCGAGACGAACAAGCCGAGCGCCGACCAGGCGATCCCAGCCAGCGGCGAGCGCGCCGCGAGCCCGACCAGCACGACCGCGACCGCCGGCCGGTTGAGCAGGTAGATCTGGGTGTCGATCGCACGCGGCAGCGCCATGAGCAGGGTCAACTCGTATGCGGTGCTGGCCACGAAGCCGACCACCAGGTAGGCCACGATCGCCCAGACGCGTTGCCGCCACACCACGAAGCCCAGACTGACGAGCATGAGCAGCAGCAGCCCGAGCGGGAGGTACGCCGCGTCGAGCCGATCGGCGCGCATCGTGGTCTCCAGCAGCACCGGGATGGCGAGCACCAGCGTCGCAGCGCCGATCGCCCAGCCGAGCGATGCGACGGAACCCGTGATGATGCTGGACGCCAGGTCCCGGGGCAGGATGCGGACGTGCACGGCGCCTCCTCATCGACCGGGTCGGGAGTGATCTTCTGTCAGTGATTGTGCAGCACGTCGGCGAGTGCTGGCGTGTTCGCCACGAGCACGGCCATGATCACGATCGACCCGATGAGGAACACGCCTGCGGCGGCGAGCGGCACCCAGATCGAGCGGCGCCCTAGCCGGATCAGCCGCAACGAGACGCCGACGGCGGCGATCAGCACCAACAAGGAGAGGACCAGCAGCACGATCCCCGCCGTGTGGGCGGCGGCGCCGAAGGCCACAGAGCCGTAGCCGGCCGCCTGCAGGCCCTGCGACAGGACATGGCCGAAATCGAGGTAGCTCGGAATCGAGGTGACGGTGTTCCAGATGCCGAGAATCAGCAGCAGCATGGTGATCAGATTGTTGACCCGCCTCGGATGCGCCGCAACGGGCGGGCCGGCAGGCGCCGGCAGTCTGCGCGCACCCGGCGCGGGCGCCGGTTCCGGCTGCGCCGCCGGCAGCGGACCGCGGGCCGCGGCCACCTCCTCCGGGCTCGCGTACTCGCCGTACTGGGGCCTTTCCGGCCGACTGGGCTCCGGTTCGCTCACGGCAGGCTCCGTCCGCCGAGCGCGCGGTCGCCGCCGCGGAGCTCCTTCGGGAGCGAGAACATCAGATCCTCCTCGGCGGTGGTGATCTCCAGCACGTCGGCGTAGCCGGCATCCGCGAGATGGGCGAGCACCTCCTGCACGAGCACTTCCGGCACCGACGCTCCGCTGGTGACGCCGACCGATGCCACGCCCTCGAGCCACTCCTGCTGGATCTCGTCGGCGTAATCCACGCGGAAGGCGGCCTTGGCGCCGTGCTCCAGCGCGACTTCGACGAGGCGCACGCTGTTGCTGCTGTTGGCGGAGCCGACCACGATCACGAGCTCGGCATCCTGGGCCACCTTCTTGACCGCGACCTGGCGGTTCTGGGTGGCATAGCAGATGTCGTCGCTCGGGGGATCCTGCAGCTGCGGGAAGCGCGCGCGCAGGCGGCGGACGGTCTCCATGGTCTCGTCGACGCTGAGCGTGGTCTGCGAGATCCAGACGAGATCCTCGGCGCCGGAGAGGACGCTGCCCGGCACCTCGACCGTGTCGGCGGCATCGGGGCTCGTGACGAGGGTGGTCCGCGCCGGCGCATGCCCCATCGTGCCCTCGACCTCTTCGTGGCCGGCGTGCCCGATCAGCAGGATGTGCTTGCCCTGCCCCGCGAAACGGGTCGCCTCGCGATGCACCTTCGTCACCAGGGGACAGGTGGCGTCGATCGCCTGCAGCTCGCGCTCGGCGGCGGCCTGCACGACCGCCGGGCTCACGCCGTGCGCGCTGAAGACCAGATGCGCGCCCGGCGGCACCTGGTCGACCTCGTCGACGAAGACGGCGCCGCGCTTCTCGAGCTCGCTCACGACATGCACATTGTGGACGATCTGCTTGCGCACGTAGACCGGGGATCCGAAACGGTCCAACGCCTTCTCGACGGCGACGACCGCCCGGTCCACTCCGGCGCAGTAGCCGCGCGGTGCTGCGAGCAGCACGCGCTTCCGGCCTGGGACCGGTCGGTCGACCAGCCGCCCGCGCTCCGAAGGGATCCGCGGCACATCCAGGGTCACGCCGAGCGCGCCGTTCGTGATTCCGGCCACGCCCCGATCCTACCGGCCGCGGATCTGTGAGGGCCGGGGTCGAGATGCCGCAGCCTCGGAATCCCATCGGCTCGTGCGAAATCGACGCATCACACCCCGGCATCCGCCCGTCTCGCACGAATCGACGGCGTCGCGCGCACCGGGCGATGGATGCCACCCGGCTCGGGCGTGCCGGACATGCCTCGGCCGCGCCCAGCCCGCCGTCCGCGGCGTCCCGTACCCTGACCTCGTGACCGACACCAGCGCCCATGCGCACGCCTCCGCGCCAGCGGCGGCCGACGGCAGCTCCCCGTCGACGCCCGACGCGCCGTGGCCGGTCGCCGTGCTCAGCAGCAAGCTCAAGGGCTACATCGACCGGCTGGGCACCGTCTGGGCCGAGGGCGAGATCACCCAGTGGGGCAGCTCGGGTGGCAACGTCTACGGCAAGCTCAAGGATCTGAGCCAGGACGTCACGCTCTCGTTCACCATCTGGTCGTCGACCCGTGCCAAGTTCAGCGAGGAGTTCACGCAGGGTGACCGCGTCATCGCGCTGCTCAAGCCGAACTTCTGGCCCAAGGGCGGCACGCTCACCATGCAGGTCTACGAGCTGCGGCACGTCGGCCTCGGCGACCTGCTCGAACGGCTGGAGCGCCTGCGCCGCCAGCTCGCCGAAGAGGGCCTGTTCGACGCCGGCCGCAAGGCGCAGCTGCCCTTCCTGCCCGGCTGCATCGGCCTGATCACCGGCAAGGACTCGGATGCCGAGAAGGACGTGCTCCGCAACGCCCAGCTGCGCTGGCCAGAAGTGCGGTTCCGGGTTCGGCACGCGGCCGTGCAGGGCGACCGGGCGGCAGCCGACGTCTCGGCGGCGATCCGCGAACTGGACGCCGATCCCGAGGTCGAGGTCATCATCGTGGCCCGCGGCGGCGGCGACTTCCAGAACCTCCTCACCTTCAGCGACGAAGTCCTGGTGCGCACCGCGGCGGCCTGCGTGACACCGCTGGTGAGCGCGATCGGCCACGAGGCGGACCGCCCGCTGCTGGACGAGGTGGCCGATCTGAGGGCATCGACGCCGACGGATGCCGCGAAGCGGGTCGTTCCCGACGTCGCCGACGAGCTGGCGCGCGTGCAGCAGGCGCGCGGACGCATGGCCATGCGGGTGACCGCGCTGGTGATGGCCGAGATCGACAGGATCGGCCACATCCGCTCCCGCCCGGCGCTCGCCGACCCGGCATGGCTGGTCGACACCCGCGCCGAGGAACTGACCCGCTGGGTCGCACGCGGAGCCGAGCTGATCGACCACCGGATGGAGCGCGCAGGGCTCAGGATCGCCGAGCTCACCGGCCAGCTGCGCGCCCTCTCGCCGCAGCGCACCCTCGAACGCGGCTACGCGATCCCGGTCCGCGCCGACGGCTCGGTGCTCAGGTCCGCCGCCGCAGCGCGCGCCGGCGAGTCCCTGCTGCTCACCCTCGCCGACGGCCGGGTCGGCACGACGATCGACGCCGTCGAGCCGGGAGCACCAGGAGAGCGCGACAGCGGCCGCGGGTAGACTCCTGCCGTGGCCGACATCGCACATGATTCCGGGAAGACCGCAGCGCCCGAGCTCTCCGAATTGAGCTACGAGCAGGCGCGGGACGAGCTGGTGCGGGTGGTCGGGGAGCTCGAGCAGGGCAGCGCGACCCTCGAGGAGTCGCTGGCCCTCTGGGAGCGCGGCGAGGCCCTCGCCCGGCGCTGCGAGGAGTGGCTGCTCGGCGCCAAGGAGCGCCTCGACGCCGCGCGTGCCGCCGCCACCGCTTCAGCGCGCACGGCTTCCGGATCGTGAGCCGGCGCAACGCCCCGACGCACGACGAGAACGGGCGCCCGATCGTCGCCGAGCTGGGGCGCGCCGAGACCCCGCAGGAGGCCGCGGACCGCAAGGCCGCAGCGAGTTCGGCGCATCGGAGCAACCAGACTCTGCTCAACCTGGTGATCGCCCTCGCCGCCTCGCTGCTGGTGGTGCTCGTCATCGTGGTGATCGTGGTCCGCCCCGATCAGGGCGGGGCGCCGAAGAACGTGGACTGGGCCTCGGTCGCTCAGGATGCCCAGCAGTCCGTCCCGACCGCCCTGGTGGTGCCGAAGCTGCCGAAGGGCTGGACTGCGAACCGTGCGGAGCTGGTGGATGCGGCCTCGTCGGCCGACGGGATCGCCAGTTGGCAGATCGGCTTCCTCACACCCAGCGCGCAGTACATCGGCCTCGCGCAGGGCATCGAGGCCAATGCCACCTGGGTGTCGGCGCAGTTGAAGGACAGGAAGCCGACAGGCGCAGCGTCGTTCGGCGGAATCCGCTGGCAGGTCTACGATCACCGCATCGACCAGGACCCGGGCAACCTGGCGTACGCGCTGGTGACGACGGTCGGCGATTCCACGGTCGTGCTGGCGGGCACCGGGTCCGACGCGGAGTTCGCCGCGCTGGCCACCGAGATCGCCGGCGAACTCGGATGACGCAGACTCCCGGCGAAGTCTGGGCCGACATGGTGCGGGGCAATGAGCGGTTCATCTCGGGTGAGCCGCTGCATCCCCGCCAGGACGTGGAGCGCCGCGAACAGCTCGCTTCCGCCCAGCATCCCAGCGCGGTCCTGTTCGGCTGCAGCGATTCGCGACTCGCGGCGGAGATCATCTTCGACAAGGGCCTCGGCGACCTGTTCGTCATCCGCAACGCCGGGCAGGTGATCTCGGAGTCGGTGATCGGCTCGATCGAGTACGCCGTCGCCGTGCTGCACGTGCCGCTGCTCGTCGTGCTCGGCCACGACGAATGCGGTGCGGTGCGGGCCGCCATCGACTCCGCCCAGCCGGATGCCGCGCCGCTGCCCCCGCACATCGCGCAACTGATCGCCCCGATCGCCCCGGCTGTGCAGCGCGTGGCCGCCGCCGAGGGTCTCGGAGCGGACGGGCTCCCCGACCCGGTGGAGGTCGGCCGCGAGCACTTGCGCGACACCGTGGCCGAGCTGCTGGAGGGCTCGGAGCTCATCAGCGCGGCGGTCGCCGCGGGTACGCTGGCTGTCGTCGGGGCCAACTACCGCCTTCTCGAAGGACGCGTGGCCCCCGATGTCATGATCGGCTCGCTCGCCACCAGCTGACCGCACCATTCATCACCTCATCACCCGGCGCCGAAGCCGGATCAGGCAGGAAAGGCACGTTTCGTGAGCAGCACCCCCCAGGAATTCCGGATCGAGCACGACACGATGGGCGAGGTGAAGGTTCCCAAGGACGCGCTCTACGGCGCGCAGACCCAGCGCGCCGTCGAGAACTTCCCGATCTCGGGAGCGGGCCTCGAACCGGCTCAGATCGTCGCACTGGCCCGCATCAAGCGGGCGGCGGCCCTGGTCAACAAGGAGCTCGGCATCGTGGCGCCCGAGATCGCCGAGGCGATCGTCGCGGCGGCCGATGAGGTCATCGCCGGCGAGCACCACGATCAGTTCCCCATCGACACCTACCAGACCGGATCCGGCACCAGTTCGAACATGAACATCAACGAGGTGCTGGCGACCCTGGCCACGCAGAGACTCGGCTCGCCGGTCCATCCGAACGATCACGTCAACGCCTCGCAGTCGAGCAACGACGTGTTCCCCACCTCGGTGCACGTCGCGGCGACCGGCGCCG
>WOYR01000095.1:0-3810 GCA_011620705.1 Microbacteriaceae bacterium
CCTACGCGCCCTCCACCCGGGTGGCCGGCCGCAAGACGGCGCACGACGAAGGGCGCCTGCAACCCCGCGGCGGCGGGAGCCGACCCGCACCACGAAGCAGGTGATCGCCCAGACCGAGCGGTCATCCGGCTACGAGTCCTACGAGCAGACGGCACGGCTGCTGCTCGTACCCCGCGGCGGCGGCATAACCCTCGGCGCGCTCACTATCGGGCGCTGCGATCGGATCATCCAGGCCGTCTTCCTTGAGCAGTCGATCTCCGCCGCGCGGCGCGTGCGTTCGGTGCTCGGACTGGTGTGCGGCTACGCGGTGCGCGACGATGCCATCCCGTTCAAACCGGTGCGCGACGCGCAGCGCGGGCATCCGCGAGCTGATGGAGCACTGGCGCGAGGACAGCGGGATGGGCCCGCGCCCGAACTACCGCGACGTCGGCATGACCACGAGCCCGCCAACGCTGCTCATCGACGGCACAATCACGATGCGGTGCTCCGGTCGTGAAACGTCGGTCAGCTCGCGAGGGCGCGCGCCTTCACGGCGGCGAGGTCGCGCTCCAGGCGCTCCAAGGCGACGCGCAGGTCGTCGCCTTGATGGCTGGCGAGCCCGTCGAGGATGAACCCGCGGGCCAGCGTCGAGACGGGCACGCCGTTCGACGCTGCCAATGCTTGGAGCGCCTCGAGCGTCTCCGGCGGCACACGCAGCGTCAGCAGAGGCGACGGGCCGCGGTTCGGCTTCGACCACTCGCCCTCGGGCACGCCGTCTCGGTATTCCGCGGTGTCGGCGTTGAGCTCGGCGCGGATCGCGTCGCGCGCTTCGTCGGGAATCCGATCGTTCATCCTTCTCGCCTTCCTTCGTAGAGCTTCCGGTATGCATCGTTGGCCGGCCACGCGTTGCCGCCGTAGCGCCGGCCTTCATGTCTCACGACGATGACGACCAGCAGCTCGCCGCGGGTGTCGCTCCAACCGACGTAACGGTCGGACTTCCCGGAACGGCTCGCGGGATCAGGGCATCGCAGCAGAGCGTCTGAATCGTCGATCGCTTCTTCAGCTTCATCGGGCGTGACTCCGTGCCGCTCCCACATGTGGGCGACGGCCTCGGGATCCCACTCGATGTCGGCCATCCCTCAGTGTATAACACGCGTCTTACATTGAGCATGAGCGGTTGCTGAGAGATCGAGAAATTCTGGACATCGCTCGTTGCCGAGCGTGCGCACGCGTGTCCAGCATGACGGCGCCACCAGCCGAGATCGCATCTTCTCTCCGCAGAGGCTGCGGGCACGGATCTTCCGATTCTTGCCGGAGACTGCGGTCCTGCCAAGTCGGCGGCACCGCAGAATCGACGGTGGTGCCACGGTGGCACCATCGTGAGCCGCGCCTCGGGCGGTCGCTACCCGCCCAGCAGCTGGGGGTGCGTCAGGCGCCACCAGGCGGTCGGCGGCGTGATGCTGCCCTTCAGGATCACGGGAACGGTCACCGTGCTCGTTCCGGCCTTCCAGGTGACGGCTCCGACCTTCTCGCCGTCCTTGCCGGTCTTCAGCGCGGTGGTCGTCATGGTCGAGGCGATGGGCGTGTTCGAGTAGGTGAAGATCGTCGCGCTGGAGGCGAGCACCATTGTGGCGGAGGCTCCCCACGGCGTCGAATAGCTGCCGACCTCCTGCCCGCCCTCGGCGACCGGGACGTCGTGGAATCCCGCCTTGATGCTGTCGATCAGGTTCTTCACATCGAGGTTCGCCGAGCTGTGGCTGGGTCTGCTCAGCACGACGCCGATCAGCTGCAGCGGCTTCGCGGCTCCCACGCCGACGGTCGCCGAGAACAGCAGATCGGAGCCCGAGGAGTCCAGCGTGCCGGTCTTGATGCCCGTGATCCCGTCGATGCCGATCAGGTCGTTGGTGTTCGGCTGCCCCTGCAGGAAGGGGATGTCGAGCCGGGGCATCGCGACGATCGCCGCGACCGCGGGATCCGCCATCGCCAGTTTGCCGAGCACGATCATGTCGCTCGGGGTGCTGCGGTTGCGCGTGTCGAGCCCGGTCGGCTCGACCATGGTCGTGTGCGCCATGCCGTGCCCGGCCAGCCACCGCTTCGCGGCGCTCAGGAACGCGGCCTGCGAGCCGAAGGCCCAGGTCGAGACCGCCTCCGCGTAGTTGCAGGCGGAGACGACCAGCATCGCCTCGATGGCGTCGTGCTCCGACATGGTGGTGCCGGCCGGCATGGCCGCGATCGTCGCGTTCAAGAGGTAGTACTTGTCGTACAGGGCGTGGTCGGCTTTGTCGAAGGTGAGCGTCGGCCCGGGATCGGCGGCGCCGCTCAGCGGCTTCGCATCGAGCACGACCATGGCGGTGATCAGTTTGCTGATGCTGGCGATCGGCACCGCGGTGTTCCCGCCCTGCGACGCGAGGATGCCGCTCGCGTCCGCGCCGAGGTACTCGTCTGCTCCGGACACGCTGATCGCCGACTCGCCATCTGGCGGCATCACGAGCGGGGCGGCGGCGGGCGGTGCCACATCGGGGCGGTGCGCTGTCGAGGCCGCCGCCCCCACGGGAGCGCTCAGGACGAGCGGCACGTACACCGCGATCGCCGCGACGATCGCGCAGACGACCACCAGCGCGATGATGCGTCCGCGCCGCCGGCGGCGCCCGCGCACCGCGGGGCCGGCGGGCCCGCGCGGCCGGCCGTATTCGCCTGCGGGCACGCCGCGCTCGAACATCTCGGCGAACGCCTCGAAGTCGCGGTCCCGCTCCGGATCCGACATGCCCCCGCCCGCCGAGCTACAGATCGATCGAGTCGCCGACCTCGAGCGGCTTGTACTCGCCGCCGTTCTTCTCGGTCGCCCACTTCAGGCGCTCGCTCGCCAAGCTCTTGCCTGCCACCGAGAGGGTCATGTCGTGCACGTAGAAGGCGCGTTTCGGCTTCACGGCGAGCACATAGTCCATCGAGTCGCCGATCTTGAGCCATGGCGCCCCGATGGGAGCCGCCAGGGTGCCGACCGGCTTCGGCGGCACGGTGTAGGAGTCGCCGCCGTAGTACAGCTCGTCGTTGACCATGACGCCGAGGTTGTCGATCACGGGGATGCTCTCGTGGATCACCGCGTGCTTGTCGCCGAAGAACTCGAGCGTGAAGGGCTCGGCCTGGATGACGTCGCCGGCCGCGACGACGGTGATCTCGAAACCGGATGCGGCATCCGCGACCCCTTGCGGCCCGTAGATCGTCGCATCGGGGGCCTTCTCGAGGATCGCGCTGAGGTTCTGAGCGCTCCAGTGGTCCTCGTGCTCGTGCGTGATGACCACGGCCACCGCCCCGGTGAAATCGGGGGGTGCCAGGAAGTTGCCGGGGTCGATGACGAGCAGGGAATCGGCGGAGGAGATGACCAGGGTGGCGTGCTCGTACTTGGTGACCTTCACGGCTCCGACCCTACCCGCGCACGATACCCCCATGGGGTATATGCTTCGACGATGATCGCGGATATCAAGAAGCGTGCGCTGCACCGGGCGCGCATCCTCGAGGGGCAGTTGCGCGGGGTCGAGAAGATGATCGATGACGAGGCGTACTGCGTCGACATCATCACCCAGACCCTGTCCATTCAGAAGTCGCTCTCGAGTCTCAACAAGCTGCTCGTCGAGAACCACCTGCGCACCCACGTGACGGAGATGTTCGAGGAGGGCGGCGCGCGGCGCGACATCGCGATCGATGAGCTGCTCGCCGTATTCGAGTTGCAGAGCAGGGAGAGCTGATGGACCAGCACGACATGGACACCGACCACGAGCTGCACGAGCACAGCGGGCATGCGGTCGAGGCGCACGAGCACGACATGCACGAGCA
>WOYR01000095.1:3910-8226 GCA_011620705.1 Microbacteriaceae bacterium
GACATGCACGACATGCACGGGATGCACCACGCGAACTTCCAGCGCCTGTTCTGGATCTGCCTGATCCTCACGGTGCCGACCCTGGTCTTCTCCACCGGCCTGCAGAGCATCCTGGGCCTCCCCGGCCCGCGGTTCGAGGGCAGCCAGTGGATCCCGGCGGTCTTCGGCACCGCGATCTTCGTGCTCGGAGGCCGGGTGTTCCTCAGCGGGGCCTGGAGCGAGTTGCGCGGCAGGCAGCCCGGGATGATGACGCTGATCTCGCTCGCGATCCTGGTGGCCTTCGGCTATTCGCTGGCGGTCACCCTCGGGGTCGCCGGGATGGACTTCTGGTGGGAGCTCGCCACCCTCATCACGATCATGCTGCTCGGCCATTGGATCGAGATGGCCGCCGTGATGGGCGCATCCGACGCGCTCGGCGAGTTGGCGAAGCTGCTGCCCGACGAGGCAGAGGTGGTGCACGGCGACCGCACCATGACGATGCCGGTGTCGTCCCTGCAGCTCGGTGATCTCGTCATGGTGCGGCCGGGCGCCTCGGTTCCGGTCGACGGCGAGGTCGTCGACGGCGCATCGCAGGTGGATGAATCGCTCCTCACCGGCGAGTCCGCACCGGTGTCGAAAGCACTCGGCGCGTCCGTCGTGGCCGGCAGCGTGAACTCCGGGTCCGGAGCGGAGGACGGCGGTGCAGGGACAGGCACCCTCACCGTCCGCGTCGCGAAGCTCGGCGACGACACCGCGATCGCCGGCGTGATGCACCTGGTGGCCGAGGCCCAGGCCAGCAAGTCGGGCACGCAGCTGCTCGCCGACCGCGCGGCGGGCTGGCTCTTCTATCTGGCGATCGCGGCCGCGGTGATCACGCTCGTGGTGTGGGTGCTGCTGCGTCCAGGCGATCCGGCGTTCGTGATCGAGCGCGTCGTGACGGTGCTCGTCATCGCATGCCCGCACGCCCTGGGGCTCGCCATCCCGCTCGTCGCGCAGCTCACGACGGCGATCGGCGCACGGCGCGGCATCCTGGTGCGCAGCCGTGCGGCGCTCGAGGAGGCGCGCGAGGTCGATGTCGTGCTGTTCGACAAGACCGGCACGCTGACGGCGGGCACGCAGGGGCTCGTGCGGGTGATCCCGGCACCGGCAGGAGGCGATGCGGGCGACGATGAGGGAATGGTGCTCGGTCTCGCCGCCTCGGTCGAAGCCCAGTCGGAGCACCCGATCGCCCGCGCGATCGTCGCGGCGTC
This sequence comes from Microbacteriaceae bacterium, assembly GCA_011620705.1. Taxonomy (GTDB): domain Bacteria; phylum Actinomycetota; class Actinomycetes; order Actinomycetales; family Microbacteriaceae; genus Lysinimonas. The sequence goes on from WOYR01000095.1 coordinate 5,140, forward strand.
CGAGGAGCGCCGGGCGGCGGGGGGCCAGTCGAGCGGCGATCGCGTGTCCGAGTTCTCGGCATTGGCCGGCAAGGGGGCGAGCGCCACGGTTGCGGGCCGGCGGCTGACCATGGCGAGCGGGCGACTCGTCACGGAACGCGGCATCCAGCTCGATCCGGTCTTCGTGCACACGAGTCGCGAACTCGGCGACGAGGGGGCGACCGTGGTGTACCTGCTCGACGAGACCGAGACCGAGTCGCACGTGCTGGCGATGTTCGCGCTCGCCGACACGGTGCGCCCCGAGTCGGCCGAGGCGGTCGCGCTGCTGCGCAAGCGGGGCATCCGCGTGGCCATGCTCACCGGGGACTCGCAGGAGGTCGCCCAGTGGGTGGCGGCGCAGCTGGGCATCACGGAGGTGTTCGCCGAGGTGCTGCCAGGGCAGAAGTCGGAGGTGGTCGCCCGGCTGCAGGCGGATGGCTCGAAGGTGGCCGTGGTCGGCGACGGGGTGAACGACGCCCCAGCCCTGGCGCGCGCGGACGTGGGTATCGCGATCGGCGCAGGCACGGATGTCGCGATCGAAGCGGCCGGCGTCGTGCTGGCGTCGAGCGACCCGCGGGGGGTCGTCGACACGGTCACGCTGAGCCGTGCCAGTTACCGCAAGATGCTGCAGAACCTGGCATGGGCGACCGGCTACAACGTGCTCGGCCTTCCGCTCGCGGCGGGCGTGCTGGCCGGGGTCGGCTTCCTGATGCCGCCGGCCGTCGGGGCCGCGGTGATGTCCATCTCGACCATCGTGGTGGCGTTGAACGCGCAGCTGCTCAGACGGCTGAGGTTCCCGCGGTAGGCGGCTCGGCGCGGTCGTCGGCGGCCGGCTCGTCGCGCCAGCGCCGCGCGTCCACCGCGTAGACGCCGCGGTGCCGCGGGTATTCGCACAGCGACCAGAGCCGCCCGCCGTCCGCCGACACCGCAAGATCCTCCGGCCCCATCGGAAGCACCTCGCGATGGCGCCGCCACGATATCCGGGATGCCGCGTCCGCCCTGGAGCCGACCCACAGCTCGCCCGGCTCCCGCCCGTTGCTGGCGCTGACGAACCAGGTGCTGCCGATGACGGCGGCGCCCTGCATCCGCGGGATCCCGGGTTCCTCGAGGTCGACGACCTCGACCCGGTCGGTGCCCGGGCGGCCGGAACCCGCCACCCGCGGGACCTGCACCGGCACCCGGCCGAGTCGCCGCCCGCGCTCGTGCGGGCCGAACTCGCCCACGACCAGGTGCTCGCCGCCGTGGGGATCGGTGCTGCGTTCGACGGAGACGAAGGAGAAGCGCATCGGGTCATCGTCCGAACCGCCGTGCAGCGTCTCGTGACCGGATTGCGGCAGCACGCAGCGGTAGCCGAACGGCGCCCGCCCGGTCACGTGCAGGATGTCGTCCAGCTCGAAGCGCCGCAGCCCGCCGAAGGTGGCTGCCGCGTACAGCACCTGCCCGACCCGAGCCAGCCCGCCCGCGTGGATCTGCACCGGCGCGAAAGCCGCTCTGCCGTCCCGACCGCGGATCGGCTCGACCAGCAGTACATGGTGGTAGCGCGGCCGGCGCGGGTCGCGCCGGTCGACGACGCTGATCCGGGACCCGTGGCTGGTGCCCCGCACCTGCTGCGCGAACCAGCTGACGACCAGCAGTTCGTCGTGCCCGCCCGCTGCGCCGGGATCGCTCAGCACCTCGATGCCCTGCGGCCACCAGCGCGTCCCCCAGTCGTCGAGCACGTCCCAGCGGAACGACTCGACCACGGCGGGAGCTACCACCCCGCCCAGCCGGGCACGTCGTCCCCGGCGGCGCAGCAGGCCGGCGATCCCGATCCGGGGATGCACCCGCGCGAGCTCGTCGATCAGCCCCTCATCGGGCTGCTCGTCGCGCAGCTCGTACCGGATCCCGCTCATCCGCCGAGCCTAGTGAGCGAGCCGTCACCCGGTAGAGTCCAGACACGCTCGACGACGAGCGCTGCAACCCGCGAGACAGGCAGCCCGGAGGCCCGCGTGGCGAATGACGTCAAGCCCAAGCGACTGATCGTCGCCATCAACCCCGGCTCGGCCGGCGGAGGCAGAAAGGCGATCGGCCCCATCGTGGTGCAGGGGCTGCGCGGGTCGGGGCACGACGTCACCGAGCTGCAGGAGGACAGCTACCAGGAGCTGCTGGTCAACGCACGTGCGGCGATCGCCACCGAGCCCGACGGTTTCGTGGTGGTCGGCGGCGACGGGATGGTCAACCTGGGCGCGAACATGGTGGCAGGCACGACCGTGCCCCTCGGCATCGTCTCGTCCGGAACGGGCAACGACACGGCCCGCTCGCTCAACCTGCCCTTCGACGACACGGCGGCATCCGTCGCGGCCCTGGGCGAGGCGCTCCAGCACGAGCCCCGCGTCATCGACGCTGCGATCATGCGTTTCGCCGATCCGGTGACGGGGGCTCCGACCGAGCGCTGGTTCGCCTGCTCGCTCAGTGCCGGCTTCGACGCCTCGGTCAACGAACGGGCCAACCGGATGAAGCATCCCAGGGGCCCGAGCCGCTACATCATCGCCCTCGTGATCGAGCTCGCGAGGCTGAAGCCATACCACTACACGCTCACGCTGGACGGCGAGCAGCTGGAGGTCGACGCCAACATGGTGTCGATCGGCAACGGCGTCTCGCTGGGCGGAGGCATGATGATCACTCCGGATGCGAAGATGGATGACGGCCTGCTCGATGTGATGATCGTGCGTCCGCTGAGCCGCATCAACTTCCTGCGGATCTTCCCGAGCGTCTTCAAGGGCACGCACGTGACCCGCAAGGAGGTCTCGATCATCCGGGCCAGGACGGTCAGGATCGAGGGCCAGGGCGTGGTGATCACGGCCGACGGCGAGAGCGTGGGACCTGCTCCGGTGGATGTCGAACTGGTGCCCGGCGCGCTGCGGGTTCTGGCTCCGCCGGCCCCGTGAGCCCGCCCGCCGCCGTTGGCGGAGGAGGGCCGGAATATGGCATACTCGTCAAGTTGTCGTGACGGCCCCATCGTATAGCGGCCTAGTACGCCGCCCTCTCACGGCGGTAACGCGGGTTCGAATCCCGCTGGGGTCACCAACC
>WOYR01000139.1 GCA_011620705.1 Microbacteriaceae bacterium
GCGTTCTGCTCGACCATGATCACGGTGACGCCGGTCATGTTGATCTTGCGCGTGCGGATGAAGGTCTCGTCCTGGCGCACCGGCGACAGACCGGCCGACGGCTCGTCGAGCAGCAGCACGCTCGGCTCCATCATGAGCGCGCGGGCCATCGCGAGCGACTGCCGTTCGCCGCCCGAGAGGCCGCCCGCGCGCTGCCGGCGGCGCTGCCCCAGCACGGGGAACAACTCGTACATGGCATCCAGCCGAGCGGCGAGACCGCGAGGCCGCAGGAAGAGCCCCATCTGCAGGTTCTCCTCGATCGTGAGCGAGGGGAACACGTTGTTGGTCTGCGGGACGAAGCCCACGCCGGTCTGCACCAGCTTGTTGGCCTTCTGGTTGGTGATGTCCTCGCCGCCCAGCGTCACCTTGCCGGAGCGGACCGGCACCAGGCCGAACAGCGCCTTGAGCAGGGTCGACTTGCCGGCGCCATTCGGGCCGATGATCCCGATGAGCTCGCCCGGATATGCGGTCAGGTTGCAGCCGTGCAGGATGTCGATGCCGGGCAGGTAGCCCGCGACGAGTTCCTCCGCCTTCACCAGCGGTTCGCCGGTTCCCGTGTACACGACCATCAGTCGCCGTCCCCTTCCTTCTCGCGCACGGACTCGGCATAGGCCTCGACCGCCTCCTCCGCCTTGGCGAGCTCGACGTCCTCCTCGGCGATGGCCGTGTCGAAGTCCTCATTCAGCACCGCATCGTCGCCCAGGTCCTGGTCGTGGTGGGAGCCAAGGTATGCGTCGATGACCGCCTGGTTCTGCATGACGTTGCCGGGCCGGCCCTCGGCGACCAGCTTGCCCTCCGCCATCACGACCACCCAGTCCGAGATGAAGCGCACCATGTGCATGTCGTGCTCGACGAACAGCACGGTCGTGCCGGTGTCGCGCAGATTCTGGATGTGGCCGAGCAGCGACTGGGTCAGTGCCGGGTTGACGCCGGCCATCGGCTCGTCGAGCATGATCATCGCCGGGTTGCTCATCAGCGCCCGCGCCATCTCCAGGAGCTTCCGCTGGCCGCCGGACAGGCTGCCCGCGTAGTCGTCCTTCTTCTCGAGCAGCTTGAAGCGGTCGAGCAGTTCCTCCGCCTGCGCGCGGATGACCTTCTCCTTGCCGCGCCAGATCGGCCAGATCGCGGAGCGGCTCAGCAGCTCTCCGGTCTGCTGCTGGGAGCCCAGCAGCATGTTGTCCATGACCGTCATGGCCGAGAGCGCCTTCGTGAGCTGGAAGGTGCGCACCATGCCCGTGCGCGCCACCTTGTAGGCACTGGTCGAGACCAAGGAGCGGCCTTGGAACTCCCAGCGCGGCTTGGCGGCGCCGCCCTGCGGCTTGTCCGGGATGTCGAACCCCGTCAGCAGATTGAAGAAAGTGGTCTTCCCGGCGCCGTTCGGGCCGATCAGCGCCGTGATCGAGCCCTTCTGGACCTCCAGGTGATCCACGTCGACCGCTGCGATCCCGCCGAACCGCCGGGTGATGCTGTCCACCGTGAGAATCGGGTTGGGCTTGGCCGATCCCGGCAACTCGTCGACTGCGCCGAGCTTCTTGCGCAGCTCGGCCCGGTCGTAGTCGTAGTCGGGGTCGATGAGCTTCTGGTTGTCAGTCACCGAAGGCCAACTCCTTCTTGTTGCCGAGGATGCCCTGCGGTCTGAAGATCACCAGCAGCATCAGGCCGATGCCGACGACGATCCAGGTCACCTGCGGGATCTGCTGCTGGCTCAGCACCGAGGAGGGGACCCAGAATCCGATCGAGTCGCGCAGGAAGACCAGGACCAGCCAGTACAGGAAGGTGCCGAGCAGGGGTCCGAAGACGGTCGCCGCGCCGCCGAGCAGGAGGCAGGTGTACAGCTCGAAGGTCAGGGTGCGCCCCATGGCGTCCGCCGACACCGAGGTCGCGAGCACGTTGACGATGCCCGCCACCGCGCCGAACAGGCCGCCGATCACGAGGCTCTGCGTCTTGTAGACCGTCACGTTCTTGCCGAGGCTGCGCACGGCATCCTCGTCCTCGCGGATGCCGCGGAGCACCCGGCCCCACGGACTGCGCACGAGCAGGAACGAGATCGCGATGCAGACGGCGACGAGGCTCCACGCCACGATGCGCAGCCACCAGCTGTCGCCCTCGGTGAACGGGTAGTTGTACGGCCCGATCTGGAAGAGCCCGATCTGCGGCAGCGGCGACAGGGCCGCGAAGGGCTTCGAGAACGCCGACCCGGGGATGCCGAACGTGCCGCCGGTGAACGGCGCGAGCAGCTGATTGTCCCCGATCAATCGCACGATCTCGGCGGCCGCGATCGTGACGATGGCGAGATAGTCCCCGCGCAGCTTCAAGGTCGGCAAGCCGAGAGCCAGCGCGAACAGCACCGCTCCCACCAGGGCGACGACGACTCCCAGCCAGAAGTTCTGGGTGAACCTGACGGTGATCGCGAACCCGTATGCGCCGATGAGCATGAAGCCGGCCTGACCGATGTTCAGCAGGCCGGTGAAGCCGAAGTGGATGTTCAGGCCGATGGCGGCGATGACGTACGACGCGGTGATGACGGACAGGATCGTCGACCCGAAGTCGGTGAACAGATTGGTGAAGTAGAAGCCGATGTCCATGACCTAGCCAACCCTCTCCTTGCGGCCCAGGATGCCCTGCGGTCGCACCAACAGCACCACGATCAGGATCACGAGCCCGGTGGCGTACTTGAGGTCCTGCGGGATGAACAGCGTGCTCATGTTGGCCACGACGCCGATGATCAGCGACCCGATCAGGGCCCCGAACGCCGTGCCGATGCCGCCCAGGGTCACCGCCGCGAAGACCAGCAGCAGCAATTGCGCGCCGGTCAGCCAGTACACGCCCCCGTTGACGAGGGCGTACAGGACGCCGGAGAGCCCGGCGAGTCCGGTCGAGACGATCCAGACGATCCGGATGACGCGCTCGACATCGATCCCGGATGCCGCGGCCAGCGCGCGGTTGTCGGCCACCGCGCGGGTGGCGCGGCCGAGCCGGGTGAAGATGAGCGCGAAGCCGACCAGGGCCAGCACGATCACGGACACCAGCATCGACCAGTACGCGGTCGGGGTGATGTCGAGCGGACCCGTGTTGAGCTCGAGGTTGGTGGCGACCGGGTACACGTTCGCCCCGAACAGCAGCTGGAACACGTACTCGAGCGCGAGCGACAGTCCGATCGTGACCACCATGAGCTGCGTGAGCCCCAGGCCGCGCTTGCGCAGCGGACCCCAGATCAGCTTGTCCTGCAGGTAGCCGGACAGGGCGGTGAGGGCGATCACCAGGATCGCGGACACGATGATGTTGATCCCCAGCTGCACCGCGAAGACGTAGGCCAGGAATCCGCCGAGGGTGATCTGCTCGGAGTGCGCGAAGTTGGACAGCCCCGTCGTGCCGTAGATGAGCGAGAGTCCGATCGCGGCGAGCGCGAGCAGCAGGCCGAGCAGGAGCCCCTGCGAGAACTGCTGCCAGACGAGCTGGTAGTAGGGAACGGCCGCCGGCCCGCTGTTCACCGAGCCCTTGACGTGGCCGTTGAGGGCGAAGCCGGCCGGGGTGATGTTGCTGAGCTCGACGGTGACGGTGAGCGTCGAGGTCTTGGGGGTGACGCCCTCGGGCAGCGACGCCGCGTCGAGCTCGACCGTGTATGCGCCTGCCTCGGAGACCTTGAAGAAGAAGGAGCCGTTCTTGGCCGTCTTGGCGCTGCCGCTCGCTCCGGAGGGGGACGTGACCGTGATCTTGGCGCCGGGAACGGGATTGCGGTTGTCGTCGATGACCTTGCCCTGCAGGCATCCGCTCGCTTCGTCGGCGACGCAGCTCGTGCCGCTGGTGATGGGCGAGGCGGCCGATGCGGACTCGGCGGAGAGGATGCCGAGCGCGCCCGCCACGACAACGATGGCGGCTGCGATGATGCGGCCCCGGCGGCGGGTGGAGTGGAGCATGGGGGACCTTCCGGGAAGAGACGGGTGCCGGCCATGATGACCGGCACCCGTCTGGTGCAGCGGAGTACTACTTGCCGATCGTCGCCTTCACCCCGGTGAGGAACTTGGCGGCGGTGTTCTTGCCCGACGCCTCGTAGATCCCGACGTACGCCGTCGAGGGGTTGTGCTGGTCGTTCAGCGGTCCGATGGACGAGGGACCCTGGTACCAGATGTCCTTCGTCCCGCCCTTGATCAACTTCAGGCAGTCCGCGTAGCTCTTGCAGACGGTCCCGCCCGTGGTGCCGGTCACCGGCAGGATGAAGGGCTCGATCGATGCCGAGTCGTCCTTGCCCGCCAGGGAGGCGGCCAGGGCCAGCGTGATCACGGCGTCGTACGACTCGGGGCCGTAGTTGTAGATCCCGCCGAGGTCCTTGCCCTTGCCGTCGTTCGCCTTGTACCAGCCGTTGAGCTCCGCCTTGAAGCTCTTGTCGGCGTCGACGCCCTGCTGGGTGCCCTTGGCGCCCGTCAGGTCGGGGACGCCGGCCGTCTTCGTGTAGTCGCTCAGGTTGCCGTCCACGAAGTAGAGCTTCGAACCGGCGAAGCCGGCCGAGCCCAGCGCGGGAAGGATCTGCGCGGTCTGCTCGAACGCGATGATCGCGATGACGTCCGGCTGGGCGGCCAGGACGTTGTTCACGATCGTGCCGAACGAGGTCTCGGTGGACGGGAACTCCTGGCCCGCCTTGCCGTAGACGACCGAACCGCCGCCGGCCTCGAGGCTCGACTGCAGGGTGTCGCGCAGGTTGATGCCGTATGCGTCGTTGAACACCAGGATCCCGACCTTCGCTCCGGGCACGTCCGTCAGGATCTGCTTGGCGAGGGCGTCGCCCTCCGAAGCGTTCGGGGCGACGTTGCGGAAGAAGTGCGCCTCACCGGCCAGCGCGTCGTCGGTCGCCGCGGGCGAGAAGACGACGGTGCCGGTCGGCTGGGTCACCGGGAGGATGTTGTGCGTGACGCTCGAGGACTCCGGTCCGACGATCGCCGAGGGCTTGGCCTGGATGAGCGCCTTGATGTTGGAGTCGCCGGTGGCCTTGTGGTCGCCGTCGCTGGAGTCCTGCGAGATGATGCAGGCCTTCTTGCCGTTGACGCCGCCCGCCGCGTTGATGTCCGACAGGGCCGCGCCGACTCCGGCGACAGCCGGCGGAGCGAGGAACGAGAGCGAACCGGTGAGCGGCAGGAACGAGCCCAGCGCGAAGGTGGACGACGAGTCCTCGCCCGAGCCGCACGCGGCGGCGGCGGGCTGAACTGCGGCCGATGAGGAGGTGGTGGCCGACGGCGTCGTGGTGGCGCAGCCGGCGACGAGCAGCGCGATGGCCGCCGTTCCGGCCAGCCCGGCCACGATGCGCCGGCGGGGGGTGGAGAGTTTCACTGTGGTGACCCTTTCTGATGCACGAAAAGAGGGAACCGCTCTGCGAGCAGATTTCTCATTGGGATGACCCTATTCCCTGCCTTGTTTCCGGCAAGTCACGAGATGTTTCGGCAGAGTGTCGGTGAGTGCTCCGCCCCCGTAAAGGGGGACCGGGGTCACAGGATCGTTACTTTCCGTTACCTGCGGATCGGCCTCCCGGCGATCCGTTCAGCCCGCGGCACTCCCGCTGAGGGCGTACTTGTTGTCGGCGGTGTAGGTGTAGACGCCGTAGCTGCCCGTCGTCGGGTCGCCCGCCGCGTCGAGGTTGACGTCGCCGCTGACCCCGTCGTAGTCGATCGCCGGCTCCGTCTTGAGCACGTCGAGGCACTCGGCGTAGCTGGTGCACTTGATGCCGCCGACCGATGCCGACCGCAGCTGCGAGGCGACTCTCATCCCGGCGTCGTCGTGCGCCAGTGCTGCGGCGAGCGCGGCGAGGATGGTCGCGTCGTAGGCCTCAGGCGCGTACTGGAAGGAGGCGGCGCCGGAGTCCACCGCTTTGATCTTGGCCTGGAAGGCGGCATCCGCCGCTGCGCCCTCGAGGATGCCGCTCACCCCGTTGAGCTGGCCGGCCGGCAGCGCCTGCGAGTAGTCGGCGAGGTTCTGGCTGGTGAGCCACAGCTTGGCCCCGCCGTAGCCGGCGGCGACCAGCGCAGAGATGAAGGCCTTGGTCTGCGCGCCGTTGTCCGGGGTGTCGAGCACCACGGCATCCGGGGCTGCGGCCTTCACCGCGGCGACGACGGTCGCGGGGTCCGACGACGCGGTGAGCACGACGTTCTTCACCAGGCTTCCGCCGTGCGCCGCCAGCGTGCTGCCGAGCGTCTGCACGATCGATCGGCCGATGTCGTCGCTCGTGGCCAGCAGCGCCGCTTTTGGCTGCTTCCTGCCCGGCAGCAGGGTCCCCAGCGCGACCCCCTGGAGCGCGGTCGACGGGATGGTTCGGAAGAAGATGTCCTGGGTGTCGAGCGTCGACAGCTGCGGATAGGTGGCAGCGGGCGAGATCAGCGGGATGCGAGCGGCTGCAGCCGCCGTGAGCAGGCGCTGCGCGAGCACCGAGGACGAGGGGCCGATGATGACATCCGCGCCCTTCTTCGCCAGGTCGGCGAGCGACGCCTCCGCGGTCTGCGTCGTCGCGTCGCCCGAGTCGTCCGCGAGCAGCTCGACGGGCTTGCCGTTCACGCCGCCCGCCGCGTTGATGTCGGCGACGGCCGCCTTGACCCCGTCGAGCTGCGGGCCCCCGATGAACGCGGTCGCCCCGGTGGAGGGGAACAGCGTGCCGATCCGGAGCACCCCGTCCCCGGCGGGTCGCGCGGACGCCGTGGGGGAAGCCGTCGGCGTCGGCATGGGCTGCGAACTGCACGCCGCGAGCAGCGCGGCGCATGCCAGCATGCCGACGGCGGCGGCGGCTCGCGGTGCTCGCCACGACGGACGCGGGCTCCACGGCGAACTGCGCCCCCACGGCGAACTGCGCCCCCACGGCGATCTGACGGCGCGCGGCATCCAGGGTCCTTTCGGGGTGTCGATGCGACCCTAACCCGCGCTCAGGCGGAGGAGCGAGAGGCGCGGCGCTGGGTGCGTGCTGCCCGGATGAGATCCACCGTGAGCACGATCAGCGCGACCCAGACCAGCACGAAACCGACCCAGCGCGTCAGCGACATCGCTTCGCCGAGGAACACGACACCGAAGATGAACTGCAGCACGGGGGTGAGGTACTGGGTGAGACCGATCGCGATCAGCGGCAACCGGGCGGCGGCCCCCGCGAAGAGCAGCAGGGGCACCCCGGTGGCGACCCCGACGAGCACCGTGAGCACGAGGTGGGCCGGCCCGTACTGGGTGAGGGTGAGTCCGCTCGTCGTGCCGACCACGACGAGCGTCGCGACGGCCACCGGGACGAGCCAGGCGGTCTCCAGGGTGAGGCCGCTGACCGCATCCACCGCGCCGCCGACCTGCTTCTTGATGAAGCCGTACAGCCCGAAGGAGAGAGCCAGCGCCAGCGCGATCCAGGGGAAGGTGCCGTAGCCGACCGCGATGACGACGATCGCGACCGCCGAGATGCCGACAGCCGCCCACTGCGCGGGCCGGAGCCGTTCGCGCAGGAAGACCACGCCGAGCAGCACGGTGAAAACCGGGTTGATGAAATAGCCGAGCGCCCCCTCGACGACCCGCCCGCTCGTGACGGCGATCACGAACACCTGCCAGTTGAGGTAGATGAGGATGCCGGCTGCGGCCGTCGTGAGCAGGATGCGCCGCTGGCGCACCAGCGCGAACAGCCGCCCCCAGCCGCGCGTCGCGCCCAGCAGAACCGCGCAGAACGCCAACGAGAACAGGATGCGGTATGCGACGATCTCGAAGGGCCCGGTCGGGGCGAGCAGCAGGAAGTAGACCGGCAGGAATCCCCACAGCACGTAGGAGCCCAGCGAGAGGGCGAGGCCGGACGCCAGCTTCCGGACCGGCGCGTCCGGCGCGACGACGGCATCCGGATCGATCGCGGGGTCTGCCGGGCTGCTCACCCGCCGAGCGTACCGGCGCCCGGACAGGCGAAAGGCCCCGGCGGCGGAACCGCGGGGCCTTTCGGCAGGATGTTGCGGGCGAACGGCTGCTAGCCGAGGACGGCCAGCACGTCGCGGGCGGACAGGACCAGCAGGTCCTCGCCGCCGTACTTCACCTCGGTGCCGCCGTACTTGGAGTAGATCACCTTGTCGCCGACGGCGACGTCGAGCGGGACGCGATTGCCGTTGTCGTCGATGCGGCCGGGGCCGACCGCGACGACCTCGCCCTCCTGGGGCTTCTCCTTCGCGGTGTCCGGGATGAC
>WOYR01000156.1 GCA_011620705.1 Microbacteriaceae bacterium
ACCGCCGCTGGCGCGACCACCTCTACGAGATGGACTACCTCAAGGACGGCATCGGATTGCGCGCGATGGCCCAGCGCGACCCGCTGGTCGAGTACCAGCGCGAGGGCTTCGCGCTGTACCAGAACATGATGGGCGCGATCCGCGAGGAGTCGATCGGCTTCCTCTACAACCTCGAGGTCGAGGTGACCGGCGTCGACGGCGGGGCCCGCGTCGCGGCCCGCGGTCTGGGCGAGGCCGGCAACCCCGAGGCCGGGCTCAGCTACTCGGCGCCCAGCGCCGACACCCAGGGCGAGGTGGAGGTGCGCAACCAGCGCGGCCAGCTCGAACGCGCCGCGACGGCTCTCGCCCAGCAGGCGCAGCAGCGCCAGGCGGATGCCGCGGCCGGCCCGGCATTCGGCCAGGGCGGCCAGCAGGGCGGGGCGGTTCCGGCTCAGTGCGGCGCGGCCCAGGGGCAGGGTGGCGCACGCGGCGCCTTCGGCCAGCGCACCGACGGGCAGCCGGCGCCGGCGAACCGCGCCGAGCGCCGAGCGCAGGAGAGGCGCCGCTAGACCAGCTGCTCGTCGAAGGCGCCGTGCAGCTGCTCGACCGTGTTCCGCAGTCGCGCGGCCAGCGGTGCATCCCGGCCCTCGTCGTGAATGGTGCACCCGAACGCGGCCATCACCAGAGCGACCGCGAGTTCGGCCTGCTCCTGGCTGCTCGCCCGCTCGGCGGCGAGCGCCACGAACTGGGTGCGCAACTCGAGCATCATGCTCGACGCGGGTGAGACCAGCTCCGGATGACGGCTGAGCAGCTTCTTCAGCCGGATCCGGTCCGGCCCGATCTCCGAGATGCCCCCCACGACGTCGCACAGCGCCCAGACCAGGCCGCCGCTCGCGGCGAGGAAGCGCTCGCGCGCCTCCGGCGTGACGGGTGTCTCGGGCAGCTGCAGAAGCGCGGCGGCTTTCGACGGGAAATAGTTGAAGAAGGTGCGGCTCGAGACGTCCGCAGCCTGGCAGATCTGGTCGACGGTCGTGGCTTCCGGTCCCCGCTCATCGATCAGCTGGAGCGCCGCCTCGTGGATCGCGCTCCGGGTCTGCTGCTTCTTCCGCTCGCGGAGCCCTGGCTCGAGCCCGGGCTCCGCGAGGCGGTCGTCGGCGACGGTGCTCATCCGATCTCGGCGACCTCGGCTTCACGCGCCTGAGCCCTGATGCTCCCGGTGTCGGTGACGCCCTGCGCGTTCGCCCGCTCCTGGAGCGCCGAGAACTTGCGCAGCGGCGGCACTTTGAAGAACAGGGTGAGGATGAACGCGAGGATGATCACGCCGAAGCCGATCCAGTAGATGCCCACCACGGAGGTGTTGAAGCCGACCAGGAACGGTTTGCTGAGGCGGTTGTCCGCCCCGTTCAGGAACGAGGTGTCGGCCGTCGCGCTGCTGCTGGAGCTGTTCGCGGCGCTGTTGCCCTTCTTGAGCTCCTTGACCAGGGTCGGGGTCAGCTGGTCGACGTAGAAGCCGCGCTGGGACGCATTCGCCCAGTCCACCTGCACCGAGCCGCCGACCACATTGGCGTGAGCCGCCTTCGCGACCGCGGCGAGCGCCGCGGACTCGGCAGCCGGTGTCGCAGCTGCGAGCTGCTGCGCGATGATCGCGGGCGCCGCCGATGCCGGAACGGCGCCTGCGGCGACCTGCGCGTCGACCGCCGCCGTGACCTGCTTCGTGACCGCGGCATCGGCGGCGGCCTTCGCATCGGTGGCCGCGGTGCCGAGCTGGTCCTGGATCTTGGTCTCGATCGGCGAGACGATCGGCGTCCAGAGCTGCTTCATGATCGCCTTGTTCTCGGTGGCGGTGGCCACGCTGGGCGTGAGGGCGGCGTCCAGAGCCGAACTCAACGTCTTCTCGTTGGCCGTCGCGGTCACGATGTTGCCCGGAAGCGCCGCGAACAGCACCGACAGCAGCACGGCGACGCCGAGCGTTCCACCGATCTGACGGAAGAAGGTCGAGGCACCGGTTGCCACACCCATCTGCTGCGGCTCGACCGCGTTCTGGCTGGCGAGCGTCAGCGTCTGCATGAGCTGGCCGAGGCCCAAGCCGATGAGGAACATCGCGATGAAGATGTACCACAGCGGCTTGTCGACGGTGAGGAAGGTCAGCACCAGGAAGCCGATGCCGGTGGTGGCCGTGCCGGTCACGGGGAAGATCCGGTACCTGCCGGTGCGCGAGATGATCTGGCCGGAGCCGATCGAGGCGATCAGCAGGCCCGCCATCATCGGAAGGGTCGCGAATCCGGATGCCGTCGGGCTCAGCCCGAAGACGATCTGCAGGTAGAGCGGCAGGGTCAGCATCGCGCCGAACATGCCGAAGCCGACCATCACGCCGAGGATCGTCGCCATTGAGAACACGCGCGAGCTGAAGAGGCCCAGCGGGATGATCGCGTCCTCCTTCATGGATCGTTCGATGAGGATGAAGGAGATCAGCCCGACGCCGCCGACGATGTAGCAGGCGATCGAGCCGGCCGATCCCCAGCCCCAGCTGCGGCCCTCCTCGGCGACCAGGAGCACGGGCACCAGCGTGACGATGACCGCGGCGGCGCCGAACCAGTCGATGCGCGGCCGGGCGTTCGCATGGAACTTCGGCAGGTGCAGGAACCGGATCACCATGATGAGGGCGATGATCGCGATCGGCACGTTGATCAGGAAGACCCAGCGCCATCCCGAGATGAACAGGATCTGCCCGGCTCCGGCGAAGATGCCGCCGATGAGCGGCCCGATGACGCTGGAGACGCCGAACACGGCGAGGAAGTAGCCCTGGTACTTGGCGCGCTCGCGCGGGCCGAGCATGTCGCCCATGATCGCGAGCGGCAGCGACATGAGGGCACCGGCGCCGATGCCCTGGAAGGCGCGGAACCCGGCCAGCATCAGCATCGAGGTCGAGAACGAGGAGAGCAGCGAGCCGAGCAGGAACACCACGATGCCGAAGAGGTACAGCGGACGGCGGCCGAAGAGGTCGGAGAGCTTGCCGTAGATCGGCACGGCGATGGTCGAGGTGATCAGGTAGGCGGTGGTGACCCACGCCTGCTGGTTCAGGCCGTGCAGGTCGTCGCCGATGGTGCGGATGGCGGTTCCGACGACGGTCTGGTCGAGCGAGGACAAGAACATGCCGGCCATGAGCGCGTAGATGACCAGCAGGATCTGCCGGTGCGACATGATCGGCTTGGAATCTTGCGGGTCGGCGCCAGTGGGCACCGAGATCGGCGCTGTTGCAGTAGACAAGTGAGTCCTTCGTGACGGAACGATGCGCCGAGGTCACTCACCACGCCGACCCGGCGGGCGTTGCGAGCGCCGACGGTGGCATGCTGTTTTGCAGACATTGCAATATTACACGCCCGCATTGCTGCGTCAAGTGCAATATTTCGAGCCCGGCACCGAGGCCGGATGGGCCACGTTACAGCACGTGGATGGCCGTCGCCCGCCAGCGGCGGTCGAGCCCTTCGAGCCGGATCGCCACCGCGCGGGCGCGAGCGCGGCCGCGCACCACCAGGACGGCTTCGACGACTCCGTCGCGCGGTTCGCACAGCGTGGTGGATCCGAGCGAGAACGCCGGGCGGACCGGCGTCTGCCCTCTGGCCTGCCGCGCACGGGCCGAGATGACGACGCGCTTGAGCAGGTGCCGGTAGACGTCGTCGCTGACCCAGCGGGCGATCTGCTCCAACTCGCGGGCGCCCGCCAGGATCTCGATGACGCAGCGCGTGAGGTTCACCAGCAGCGGGGCGGGGTCCGGGAGGGCGGAGGTAGGGGTGGGCTGCTGGCCGAAGAAGTCCTCTGAGTCGAAACGGGGGCGCAGGGCACGTGCGGCCGTGCCGTCGAAGGCGCCCGCGTCCGAACCGGCCGGGCTGTCGAACGCGGCCTGCGTGGGTCGGGCCTGCGTCGGTCGGGCGTGGGTCGGTCGTGCGGTGTCGAGTGCTGTGCTCATGATGCCCTCCGAATCGTGCTGAGGATTCGCCCCCCGTCCGGGGGTGGGCTTAACCAAGCACGCAATTCGAGATTCTGTCGATGGGCAGAACTCCCCTGTGGATAACGCCGGATGCCGCAGCCTGTGCTGAATAGCGTCCCCGCATGCGCTGGGACGATCTCTTCGACGATCTGGAGAGCCAGCTCGAACAGGGACTGGGCGCCGAGGAGGTCGATCTGCTCGCCGAGGAGGAGCGGCTCCGCCTCGGCCGCCTCACCGTGCGCGATCGGATGATCGCGATGACGCGACCCGGCGAAGGCCTGCCGGAGCAGCTGCGCCTGGCTCTGCGCAGCGGCGAACTCCTGACGGTCGCCGTCGGATCGCTCGGGCGGGACTGGATCGCGGGTGAGCTGGCCGGCTCGCGCAGCGGCTCGTGCGTCGTCCCGATCGCGGCGATCGCGAGCCTGCTGCCGACAGCGGAGCAGCTCGCCAGGAGCGTGACGGGCGAGACGGCGCCCGAGCCGCCGTTCGCGCTGTCGGCGCGCCTCGGGCTGGCCTTCGTGCTGCGGGACCTCTGCCGGCGGCGGGCGGCTGTCGACCTGAGCACGGCGTCCGAGGGCGTGCTGCACGGCACGATCGACCGGGTGGGCCGCGACCACCTCGACCTCGCCGAGCACGCAGCCGGTGAGCCGCGGCGCGCGGCGGCGGTCGGCCGCATCCGGATCGTGCCGTTGAGCGAGATCCTGCTCGCGCGCTTCTGACGCGCCGGCGGCTCCGCGACCGCCGGCGCCCGCGACTCGCGGTGCGTGCGGCCCTCAGGGCTCGCGATCGGCGAACAGCTCCGGCAGGTCGGCGAACTCGGCCTGGTTCCAGAGTCTGCGGCGGCGGTTCTCCTCGTACTTGCCTTCGATGTAGCCCTCGAGCACGTCGCGCTCGACCCGCCAGTGCCCGCTGCCTCCGATCTTGATCGCCGGAAGCTCGCCAGACCGCACCAGCGCGTACGCCTGCGATGCCGAGATGTTGAGCATCTCGGCGGTGTCGGCCAGGGTCAGGAAACGGCCGAGGTTCGAGCGGCCGTTGCCGTGAGCGTCGGCAGGGGGCGGGGCGGGTGCCATGGCTCGATTATGGGCTGAGGCCTCCCTGCGCGACCGCGATGTGGATAACTCAGCGCGCCGCGGCGGAGGTATCGCAACCATGGGCCCGTTCCTGATGCCGTGACCTCGGAGGTGCTCATGCCCGATCCGGATGCCGCCGCCCGCCGCCTTCCGGGGCGCCGCCGTGGCGCCCCCGATCTGCGGCTCGTGCTCGGCGTGCTGCTGGTGCTCGGCTCGGTCGCCGCCGTCTACGGAATCGTGGCAGCCGCGGATCGGCGCGTCACGGTGTACGCGGCGGCGTCGGCCCTCGCTCCTGGCGAGCGGATCGACGCGGGCGACCTCGTGCAGCGCAGCGTGGCGCTCGATGGGGCGGACCGGCTGTATCTCGCGGCGGGCGGCATCCCGAGCCACGGCCTCGTGGTGACGCAGCCGGTCGCGAAAGGGGAGCTGCTGCCGACATCGTCGGTGGGCAGCACGGCGGGGGTGCGCTCGACCTCGCTCGTTCTGCAATTGGCGGTCAGGGTCAGCGGCGCGGTGGTGCCGGGCGCATCGATCGACATCTGGGCGGCACCGGATCCGGATGCGGCCGGAACGGCGAGCTCGACCGACCCGGCGAGCGATG
The DNA here is from genome assembly GCA_011620705.1 of Microbacteriaceae bacterium. GTDB lineage: Bacteria > Actinomycetota > Actinomycetes > Actinomycetales > Microbacteriaceae > Lysinimonas. The sequence goes on from WOYR01000156.1 coordinate 5,642, forward strand.
GGTCGGCGGTGGGCGCGGCAGGCGCGGGCGCGCCGTCCGTGCTGGTGCCGGGCGCGACGGTGGTGAAGGTTCTCGACGACTCCGGCGGATTGTCCATGGCGGGTTCCGGCAGTTCGGTGGAGGTGCTCGTTCCGCGCACGCGCGTCGCCCGGCTGCTCGCGGCGATCGCGCAGAAGGCGGCGCTCGCGGTGGTGCCGGCGGGCATCCCGATCGCCGGGGCCGCGGCGGCGGGAGGGGGCTCGTGACCTCGGTCGCGCTCGCGCTGCCCTTGGCCGATGAGCAGCGGCTGGTCGCCGAGGCCGGCCGCCACGGGCACCGGGTTGTGGCGCGCTGCTCGGGCGCCGACGATCTGGCGGCGCAACTCGAGACGGCGCGGCCGGAGCTGGCGGTCGCCGCGGCGGTCCCGCAGTACTTGAGCTCGCGGGTCGTGGCGGCGTGCGATGCCATCGGCGTGCGTCTTCTGGTGGTGGCGGGCTCGGCGCAGGAGCGCCGCTTCGCCGCAACCCTCGGCGTGGTCGACCCGGTGGAGGCGCCGTTCGAATGGGCGGCGCGGCGCACCCCTGCGGCCGTGCCGACCGCTCAGCCCGCCGAGGCCGCCCGGGTCGCCGCAACCGCCCGGATCGACGAGGTCGACGAGCAGACCAGGGTGCGCCCGGCGCGCGTTCCCGCCCCTCCCGCTGCACCCGTCCTCCCGCCCGCCGTCGAGCAGCTGCCCCGGCGTGGCGCGATCGTCGCGGTCTGGGGTCCGGATGGCGCACCCGGGCGCACGAGCATGGCCATCGCGCTGGCGGCCGAACTCGCCCAGGGCGCCGCCCTCGTCGCGCTGGCCGATGCGGACACGCATGCTGCGGCCATCGCCCCCGCCCTCGGCCTGCTGGACGAGGCGCCGGGATTCGCCGCCGCCTGCCGTCTGGCCGGCTCCGGAGCGCTCGACCGGGCGCAATTCGATCGGATCGCACAGCCGCATCGGACGGGGCGGGGCGGCATCCGCGTCCTCACCGGACTGGGGCGCGCGAGCCGCTGGCCCGAGCTGACGGCTGACCGGATCGCCGGCGTGCTGGCCGCCGCCCGCGACTGGGCCGACGTGACCGTCATCGATGTCGCGGCCAGCTTCGAGCAGGACGAGGAGTTGATGACCGACCTCAACGCGCCGCGCCGCAACGCGGCCACGATCGAAGTGCTGCGCTCGGCCGACCGGGTGGTGGCGGTCGGGGCCGCGGATCCGATCGGCCTGTCGCGCTTCCTGCGCGCTCACGCCGAGCTGGCCGAGCTGGTCGAGCCCGATCGCGTGCTCACGGTGATCAACAAGGTGCGCTCCAGCGCGATCGGGCTGAACGCGGCGGCGCAGGTGCGGCAGACGCTGGCGCGCTTCGGGGGGATCGAGGATCCGATCCTCGTCCCGTGGGATCCCGCCGCGTTCGACGCGGCGCTGTTGAGCGGGCGCCCGCTGCAGGACGCGGCGCCGCGGTCGGCGGCCCGTGCACCGATCCGCGAGGTGGCGGCGCAGCTGGGCGTCACGGTGCGTTACGCCGGCGCGCAATCGTGGGGGCATGATCGCCAGCCTCGTCGCGCCCGGACTGGCGGGCGGAGCCCGGCCCCGACCCCGTAACCTGGGGAGCGTGTCGACGCTCTCGGATCTGATGGTGGCCCAGCACCGGTCCACCGATGCCGACGTGGAGTGGCTGCATCTCCTGGTGGCCGACAGCCAATTGCTCGCCGACCTCGCCTTCGCCGACATCGTGCTCTGGGCGCCCACCGCATCCGACAGCTTCGTGGCGGTCGCCCACTCACGGCCCAGCTCGGCGGCGACGCTGTTCTACCGCGACTTCGTCGGGCAGGAGATCAAGCCGGAGTGGCGGCAGCAGGTCACGCAGGCGTTCGAGACCGGCCAGATCGTCGACACCGCTGCGCCCGACTGGTACGAGGAGACGCCGACCCGGGTCCGCGCGGTGCCCGTGCTGCGCAGGATCAGCCCGAGCGGCACCGAGACCACGAGCATCCCATCGCGGTGATCACCCGGCACAGCAACCTGAGCGAGGCGCGAACGCCCAGCCGTCAGGAGCTCACCTTCAACCAGTGCGCCAACGACCTGTTCGCGATGATCGCGAGCGGCGACTTCCCCGACCTCGCTTCCCCCTCCAGCCCGCGCCGCGGTGCCCCTCGCGCCTCCGACGGACTGATCCGGCTGGATGTCGACGGCGTCGTCACCTTCGTCAGCCCCAACGGCCTCTCGGCCTTCAACCGCATGGGCTTCGCCGGCGAGCTCGAGGGGGAGTCCCTGGCCGAGGTCACCACCGATCTGCTCGACGGGAGGCTCGCCGTCGACGAGTCCCTCCCGCTCGTCGTCACGGGCCGCGCCCCCTGGCGCACCGACATCGAAGCACGCGGCGTCACGGTCACCCTGCGCACCATCCCGATCCGTCATCGCGGTGAGCGGGTCGGCGCGATCGTGCTGGTGCGCGACACCACGGAGGTGCGCCACCAGGAGCAGGAGCTGATCACCAAGGACGCGACGATCCGCGAGATCCACCACCGGGTGAAGAACAACCTGCAGAC